>DASTLD010000554.1:0-5581 GCA_035715345.1 Longimicrobium sp. | reverse complement strand
GGCTTCTGCGCGGTGGTGGGCGGCCGCGGGCAGGTGACGGCGGAGGCGGTGCGGGAGATGGCGCGCGCCGTCCGCCACCGCGGCCCCGACGACGAGGGATACGCGCTGTTCGGCGAGGGCCCGCCCGTGCTGCTGGGCGGCCCCGACACGCCGGAGGCGTGCTTCGGCGCGCCCCATCCCTACGCGCCGCGGCCGGGGGACGGCGCGGGCGTGCAGGCGTACGCGGCGCTGGGCCACCGCCGGCTCTCCATCCTGGACGTGTCGCCCGCCGGCCACCAGCCCATGTCCTACGACGGCGGCCGGCTGTGGCTGTCGTACAACGGCGAGGTCTACAACTACCTGGAGCTGCGCGCGGAGCTGGAGGCGGCCGGCCACGTCTTCCGCACCCAGACGGACAGCGAGGTCATCCTGGCCGCCTACCGCCAGTGGGGGCGCGACTGCCTGAGCCGCTTCAACGGCATGTGGGCGTTCGCCATCGTGGACAGCGAGGCGCGCACGCTGTTCGTGGCCCGCGACCGCTGGGGCATCAAGCCGCTCTACTACTGGGTCTCGCCGGACGGGCTGCTGGCGTTCGCGTCGGAGATCAAGCAGCTCACCGTGCTGCCGGGGTGGCGCGCGCGCATCAACGGGCAGCGCGCCTACGACTTCCTCAACTGGCGGGTGACGGACCACACCGCGGAGACGCTGTTCGACGGCGTGCGCCAGCTCCGCGGGGGCGAGTGCGTGGAGATCAACCTGGCGGGGGTGATGCAGGGCGCGCCGCTGCCCTACCGCCCTGGCGGCGAGATCCCCGTCCGGCGCTGGTACGCGCTGGAGCCGGCGGCGTTCGAGGGGAGCTTCGAGGACGCGTCCGCCCGCTTCCGCGAGCTGCTGGTGGACGCCGTGCGGCTGCGGCTGCGGGCGGACGTGCCGGTGGGGTCGTGCCTGTCCGGGGGGCTGGACTCGTCGTCCATCGTCTGCGCCATGGACGCGCTGCTGCGGGAGCGGGGCGGCGGCGTGCAGAAGACCTTCTCCGCCTGCAGCCCGAACCCGAAGTACGACGAGCGCGAGTACATCGACGAGGTGGTGCGCGCCACGAACGTGGAGCCGCACTACGTCTATCCCGACATGGAGGGCGCCTTCGGCGGGCTGGACGCGCTGACCTGGCACCAGGACGAGCCCTTCTCGTCCACCAGCATCTACGCGCAGTGGCACGTGTTCCGCCTGGCACGGCAGAACGGCGTGGTGGTCATGCTGGACGGGCAGGGCAGCGACGAGCAGCTCGCCGGCTACCACACCTTCTTCGCCCCGCTGTTCGCCGGTCTGCTGACCTCGTTGCGGCTGGCGGCGCTGCTGCGCGAGGTGCGGGCGGCGCGGCGCGTGCACGGGTACTCCGGCGCGCGCGCCGCGCGCGACGTGGCGGCCATGCTGCTGCCCGGCGCGCTGCGGCAGGCGGCGGCGCGCATCGGCGGGCGCACGCAGGACGCGCCGGAGTGGCTGGACGTGGAGCGGCTGGGCGCGCGGCCGGTCAACCCGTTCGCGGAGCGCGGGGCGCACACCTCCAGCGTGCGCAGCCTGTCCATCTCCCAGCTCACCAGCACCAACCTGCAGATGCTGCTGCACTGGGAGGACCGCGACTCCATGGCGCACTCGGTGGAGAGCCGCATCCCCTTCCTGGACTACCGGCTGGTGGAGTTCGTGCTGGGGCTGCCCACCGCGTACAAGATCGGCGGCGGCGTGACCAAGCGCGTGCTGCGCGAGGGGATGCGGCCGCTGCTGCCGGAGCGCATCCGCACGCGCATGGACAAGATGGGGTTCCTGACCGCGGAGGAGTCGTGGGTGCGCCGCGACGCGCCGGACCGCTTTCGCCAGGCGGTGCGCGACGGCATCGAGGCGTCGCGCGGCGTGGTGCGGCCCTCCGCGCTGGGCAAGCTGGAGCGCATCATCCGCGGCGACGAGCCGTTCGAGTACTTTGCCTGGCGGGTGATCTCGTTCGGCGCCTGGGCGCGCACCTTCGACGTGGCGGTGTGAGCGGGTGAAGGTGCTGACGGTGGTGGGGGCGCGCCCCCAGTTCATCAAGGCGGCGGCGGTGTCGCGCGAGCTGCGCGCGCGGCCCGGCGTGCGCGAGGTGCTGGTGCACACGGGCCAGCACCACGACGCCAACATGAGCGACGTGTTCTTCAGCGAGCTGGGCATCCCCGCGCCGGACCACCACCTGGGCGTGGCCGGCGGCCTGCACGGCGCCATGACGGGGCGCATGCTGGAGCGCGTGGAGCAGGCCATCACCGGCGAGGCGCCGGACTGGGTGCTGGTGTACGGCGACACCAACTCCACCCTGGCCGGCGCGCTGGCGGCGGCCAAGCTGCACGTGCCCGTGGCCCACGTGGAGGCGGGGCTGCGCTCCTTCAACCGGCGCATGCCGGAAGAGGTGAACCGCGTGCTGACGGACCACGCGGCGGACCTGCTGCTGGCGCCCACGGAGACGGCGGTGCGCAACCTGGCGGCGGAGGGCATCGCGGACGGACGCGTGCGCCTGAGCGGCGACGTCATGTTCGACTGCGCGCTGCACTACGGGCGCGCGGCGGAGGCGTCCAGCGGCGTGCTGCGGGCGCTGGGGCTGGAGCCGGGCGGCTACGTGCTGGCCACGGTGCACCGCGCGGAGAACACGGACGACCCCGTTCGGCTGGCCGCGGTGCTGGAGGGACTGGCCCGCGCGGCGGAGCGGCTGCCCGTGGTGCTGCCGCTGCACCCGCGCACCCGCGGCGCCGCGGCCGCCCTCCCCGCCGCGGCCCGGGCGCTGGAACGGCTGCGGGTGATCGACCCGGTGGGATACCTGGACATGGTGATGCTGGAGAAGCACGCGGCCGTGGTGGCCACGGACAGCGGCGGCGTGCAGAAGGAGGCCTTCTTCTACCGGGTGCCCTGCGTGACCCTGCGCGACGAGACCGAGTGGGTGGAGCTGGTGGAGCTGGGCTGGAACCGCCTGGCGCCCCCCGTGTCGCCCGGCGCCGTGGCGGAGGCGGTGGCGGCGGCGCTGGGCTCGCGCGGCGCGGAGGGCGTGCCGTACGGGCAGGGCCGCGCCGCGGCGGTCATCGCGGACGCGCTGGCGGAGGCGCGCGCGTGAGCGCCCGGCAGCGGCCGGCCCGCATCCTCCTGATCGGCGAGGAGCACGTCCGCGACAAGGTGGCGCGGCACTACGACCTGCTGGCGGAGGAGCGCGGCATCCAGACGCACTACTTCGTGGACGACCGCAGCGGCATCACCCGCGAGCTGCAGAAGCAGCGGGCGATGGAGGTGCACTACGGGCCCAACCCCGCGCAGGCGAAGACGGTCCCGCTCTACTGGGCCGGCTTCGTGCGCACCTTCGAGCGCGTGCGGCCGGACGTGGTGGAGGTGTACACGGCCGTGCACTACGCCGTGCTGCTGCCCATGGTGCTCTATGCGAAGCTGCGGGGCGCCGCGGTGACGGTCGTGTGCCGCGGCGAGCTGTATCCCCCCATCTTCAACGCGCTCTCCAAGGCGGCCCGCACCAGCCTCGTGCGCATCCTGCGCGCGGCGGACCTGGTGATCTACAAGGAGCTGTACATGGAGGCGCTGCTGGCGGAGATGTGCCCGGACACGGAGGCGGTGCTGTGGACCAACGCCATCCCCATCCGCCCGCAGGAGCCGGAGTACGCGCGGGAGGGCAACCGCGTGCTCTTCCTCAACTTCTTCAAGGACTGGCGCAACCCCGACGTGCTGATCCGCGCCGCGCCTCTGGTTCGCGCGCGCATCCCGGACGCGGAGTTCGACCTGGTGGGCGGCACGGACAACCTTGCCGCCGCAGGGCGCTTCTACGCGGACCTGAACGACTACGAGCGCGGCCTGCACGCCCTGATCGGCGAGCTGGGCGTGGGCGATTACGTGCGCCTGCACCCGTTCACCAGCGAGGTGGACCCGTGGTTCGCGCGGGCCAAGGCGTACGTGCTGCCGGCGGACCTGGTGTTCTGCAACTACGGGCTGCTGGAGGCGATGGAGCGCGGCGTGCCGCCGGTGGTGACGGACGAGAAGGACCCCGACGCGCGCCGCATCGTGGAGGACGGCGTGAGCGGCTTGGTGACGCGCATCGATCCCCGGGCCATCGCCGACGCGATCGTCGAGCTGCTGGGCGACGAGGAGACGCGGCAGCGGATGGCGCGCGCCGCGAGAGCCAGGGTAGCCGAGCGATTCGACCTGCGACGCGGCATCCACGCGCTGGCGGACCGCTACGAGGCGCTGGCCCGGCGCGGCGGCCGGGCGCGCGCGGCGGCGCGTCCCGCCTCCGAGGCGGCCTGAGCCATGTGCGGCATCGTGGGGATCGCCTCCGCCCGGCCGGCCGGGGACCGCGCGCTGCTGGAGCGCATGCGCGACACCATCACCCACCGCGGCCCCGACGCCGCGGGCGAGTGGTGGGACGCGCCCGGCGGCGTGTGCCTGGCGCACCGGCGCCTGTCCATCCTGGACCTGTCCCCCGCCGGCCGGCAGCCCATGGACGGGCCGGGCGGGACCACCATCGCCTACAACGGCGAGATCTACAACTTCGCGGAGCTGCGCGACGAGCTGCGCGCGCGCGGCCGCGAGTTCCGCACGCGCACGGACACGGAGGTGCTGCTGGCGGCCTACGCGGAGTGGGGCGACGCGTGCGTGGAGCGGCTGCGGGGGATGTTCGCCTTCGCGCTGTACGACGCGCCGCGCCGCCGGCTGCTGCTGGCCCGCGACCGCGCCGGCGAGAAGCCGCTGTTCCTGCACCACGCGGGCGGCGTGCTGCGCTTCGCATCAGAGCTGAAGGCGCTGCTGGCGGACCCGGCGCTGCCGCGCGAGCTGGACCCGGAGGGGCTGGAGTTCTACCTGGCGTACGGCTACGTGCCCGGCGGGCGCTCCATCCTGCGCGGCGTGCGCAAGCTGCCGGCGGGGCACCTGGCCGTCTACGACGTGGAGGCGGACCGGCTGGAGGTGCGCGCCTACTGGCGCCTGCCCCCGCCGCCGCCCCCCGGCGCTCCGGCGGACGCGGAGGCGCTGGCGGACGAGCTGGAGGCGCTGCTGCTGGACTCCGTGCGCGCCCAGCTCGTGGCGGACGTGCCGGTGGCGGTGCTGCTCTCCGGCGGGCTGGACAGCAGCCTGGTGACGGCCATGGCCGCGCGCGCCAGCGCGGAGCCGGTGCGCACCTTCACCGTCTCCTTTCCCGGCCACGGCGCCTTCGACGAGAGCGCGCACGCCCGCACCGTCGCCGGCCACTTCGGCACGCGGCACACGGAGCTGCCGCTGGAGCCCGCCTCCGTGGAGCTGCTGCCGATGCTGGCGCGGCAGTACGACGAGCCCATCGCGGACTCGTCCATGCTCCCCACCTACCTGGTGTCCAGGCTGGTGCGCGGCCACGCCACCGTGGCCCTGGGCGGCGACGGCGGCGACGAGCTGTTCGGCGGCTACACGCACTACCGCTGGATCCTCAAACAGGAGCGCCTGCGCCGGGTGATGCCGCGGCCGGTGCGCCAGGCGGTGGGCGCGGCGGCGGCGGCGCTGCCGGTGGGGGTGCGCGGGCGCAACCACCTGGTGGCCTTCGGCCGCGACCGCGGCGCCAGCATCG
>DASTLD010000553.1:0-4015 GCA_035715345.1 Longimicrobium sp. | reverse complement strand
TTGGTGGTGTCGATCCTGGCCTCGCCCGCGCCTTCGGCCTCGCCGCCGCCAGGGCACCCCGCCAGCAGCGCCGCGGCCAGCACGGGCAGCGCGCCGCGCACAACGAGCTTCGTCATGGACTCCGGCTCCGGATGATGGGTGAGGCGATCAGGTGCGCGTCAGCGCGCGGCGGCGCCGTCCAGGAAGTCGCGGGTGCGCTCCCACACCTCCACGGCGCGCTCCCAGTGCGGCAGCGATCCCGTGGGCAGCCCCACCACCGTCACGTTGGGCCGCCCCTCCAGCTCCGGCAGGCGCTCGTAGCTCTCCTGCCGCCGGCTCTCCACCGTGCCGTGCACCACCAGCACCGGCTGGCGCAGCCGCCGGAACGTCTCCGCGGAGTCCTTCGGGAACATCCGCCCGCCCAGGAAGTCGTCCAGCGGGTGGGCGGCGCCCTCCATGCGGCTGGTCTCCGCCGCGAACTCCACGTAGTCCTCCGGCACCCCGAACCCGGGGGTAAAGAGGTTCTCCGCCGCGAACTTGTAGAGCGCCTCGGGCGTCGTCAGCCGGTCGTAGAAGGCGCGCTGCACGCCGGGGAGCGTAAAGAGCAGCCGCGACCACATGCGCGACAGCCCCGGCGGGTCCTTGCCCAGCCCCGTCGGCTCGATGGCCACCAGCGCGTGCACCAGGTCCGGACGGCGGCGCGCCACCTCCGCGCCGTACCCCGCCCCCAGCGAGAAGCCCACCAGATCCGCCCCGCCCGCCGGCTTGACCACGCGCTCCAGGAAGTGCTCGAGCTGGTCCTCCATCACCCCCGGCTCGTAGGGGATCTCCGGCCGGTCGCTGTGCCCGAACCCGATCCACTCCAGCGCGTAGAGCGGGCGCTCCGTGTCGCGGCGGAAGGCGCGCACCAGCGGCCGCATCTCGTGCGCGCTGGCCACGTGGTTGATGGAGTGCAGGAAGACGACCGGCCGCCCCGTCCCCTCGCGGTGGTAGTAGGCGTAGTAGACGTCGCCCCAGGGCACGTACTCGATGGGCAGCCCCAGCGCGTTGGGCAGCTCGGTCACCGGCTTGCGCCGCGCGCGGCGGGCGCCCAGCAGGTACACGGCGTACGCCGCGGCGGCCGCGGCCCCCAGGCCCGCCGCCGCCTTGCCCGCCGTCCCCAGCCGGCCGGCCTTCTTCTCCGTGCCCTCGTCCGCGCCCGCCATGTGGTTCCGCCCCGGTGCCCGTCCCCCGCGCCCGCCACCCTCGCTTCATACTACGTACTTCGTACCCCCTACCCTCCAGCCTAGCAATCCCCGTGCTGATGCGGCAAGGCCCGGCCGCACCCGCGCCGGGCCGGAGCGCCCTCCCCGTCCCCGGCCGCGCTCAGGGCGCGGCGGGCACCCCCGCCTGCTGGGGCGTCTGGCCCACGCCGCCGGCCACCCAGGCGTCGAACGCGGCCTCGCCGATGCGCGCCTGCTCGATGGGGCCGTACTTGACGCCCGCCAGGAAGAAGAGCAGCACCACCGCGGCCGCCGCCGTGCCCACGCCGAACAGCGCCGGCCCGGACAGCCCCGCCTCGCGGTGCTCGTCCGCGGTGCGCGCCGGACGCATGTACATCACCACGATCACGCGCAGGTAGTAGAAGTACGAGACCAGCGAGGCCAGCACCAGGATGACCGCGAGCTGCGGCACGCCCGTGTTCACCAGCGCGCGCAGGATGTACAGCTTGCCCAGGAAGCCGGCGGTCAGCGGGAACCCCGCCAGCGAGAGCAGGAAGACGGAGAACAGCGCGGCCAGCACCGGCTTCTGGTGCGCCAGCCCCGCGTAGTCCTCCAGCGTCACCTTCTCCTCGCCCCCGCGCGCGTTGGCGATCACGATGCCGAACGCCCCCGCCGTCATCAGCGTGTAGACCAGCAGGTAGAACAGGAACGCGGCCGTCCCCCCGTTGGCCCCCGCCAGCAGCGCGGCCAGCAGGTAGCCGGCGTGCGCGATGGACGAGTACGCCAGCATGCGCTTGACGCTGCCCTGCGTGAGCGCCACCAGGTTGCCGCCGATCATGGTGATGGCGGCCAGGATGAACACCGGCCACCCCCACTCCTCGCTCCAGTAGCCGCGGAAGGCGCCCAGGAACACGCGGATGAAGGCCGCGAACGCCGCCGCCTTGACGCCGGTGGCCATCAGCGCCGTCACCGGCGTGGGCGCGCCCTCGTAGGCGTCCGGCGTCCACATGTGGAACGGCATGGCCGCCACCTTGAACGCGAAGCCGATCATCAGCAGCGCCATCCCTCCCAGCAGCATGGGCGAGCGGTCCGTCGCGTTCAGCAGCAGGTCCGCCAGCGTGCGCACGTTGGTGCTGCCCGTGGCGCCGAAGACCAGCGCGATGCCGTACAGGAAGAACGCGCTCGCGAACGCGCCCAGCAGGAAGTACTTGAGCGCGGCTTCCGTGGAGCGCGCCTCCAGGCGGTCGAAGCCCACCAGCACGTAGATGGACACCGACATCACCTCGAGCCCGATGAACATCAGCATCAGGTCGCGCGCGCCGGCCATCAGCATCATCCCCAGCGTGGCGCAGAGGACCAGGGCGTGGAACTCCGCCCGGTTGATGTTGCGCCGGTCCAGGTAGCCCACGGAGATCAGGATGGACAGCGCCGCGGCCAGCAGGAACACGTAGTTCACCATCAGCCGGAAGCCGTCCACCGCCACCATGCCCCCCTCGCTGGCGTCCGTCACGCCGAAGAGGAGGGTGTTCAGCACCGCGGTGATGACCAGGCCGGTGATGGCCGCCCACGGCACCCAGCGGCCGGACGGCGCGGAGCGGCTGCCCTTCTGCCAGACGTCCGCGAGCAGCAGGCCCATCAGCCAGAGGGAAAGGAAGATCTCCGGCAGCAGGGCCCAGACGTAGTGCGCCTGGTTCGTGAGGTCCAGCGTAGCGGGAATCCAGTTCACGGAACGAGCCTCACGGGTTCACCGGCGCGGCCGCGAACTCGCCCGGCCCGGCGGGCATGGGCGGCGGCAGGCGCGGGTTCTCGGTCTTGCGGATGACGTCGGTGGCCGCGGGCCCCATGCGGTCCAGGAAGGGCTGCGGGTAGAAGCCCAGCCACAGGATCAGCGCCACCAGGGGCAGCAGCACCGCCAGCTCGCGGCCGTTCAGGTCCGGCAGCCCGCGGTTGTGCGGGCCGCGCAGCGCGTTGAACACCGTCTTCTGCACCATGGGCAGCATGTAGTACGCGGCGAAGATGACGCCCGTGGCCGCGATGAGCGCCATCCACGGCGCGCTCAGGAAGGTGCCCACCAGCACCAGGAACTCGCTCACGAAGCCGCTCGTCCCCGGCAGGCCGATGGACGCCATGGCCGCGAACACCAGCATGGTGCTGAAGATGGGGAGCGACGCGGCCAGGCCGCCGAAGTCCTCGATCTCGTAGCTGTGCCGGCGCTCGTACAGCATGCCCAGCAGGAAGAAGAGCATGGGCGTGGACAGGCCGTGGCCGATCATGACCAGCAGCGCCCCCTGCATGCCCTGCAGGTTGTACGCGAACACGCCCAGGATCACGAAGCCCAGGTGCGCCACGGAGGTGTAGGCGACGAGCTTCTTGGCGTTGGGCTGCACCGCCGCCACCATGGCCGCGTAGATGATGCCCACCACGCCCAGCACCATGGCCCAGAACACCACCCGCGGGTCGCGCGCGGCCGCGGGAAAGAGCGGCAGCGCGAAGCGGATGAAGCCGTAGGTGCCCATCTTGAGCAGCACGCCCGCCAGGATCACCGAGCCCGCCGTGGGCGCCTGCACGTGCGCGTGCGGCAGCCAGGTGTGGAACGGGAACACGGGCACCTTGATGGCGAACGCCAGGGCGAACGCCAGGAACAGGAACGTCTGCTCGCGCAGCGTCATCTGCGTCTGCAGGAAGTCGATGTACGAGAAGCTGGGCATTCCCGCCGGCCCGTTCTGCACCTTCCACCACAGGTACAGGATGGCGACGAGCATCAGCAGCGAGCCCACGGCCGTGTACAGGAAGAACTTGATGGCCGCGTACACCCGCTCCTTGCCCCCCCACAG
>DASTLD010000552.1:0-3459 GCA_035715345.1 Longimicrobium sp. | reverse complement strand
TCAGGTCCGCGTTGTCGTTGCCCGCCGCGTGCACCATCAGCACGCCCTTGCCGTCCGCGTAGCGCACCGCCTCGTCCACGATCTCCTTCTGCGGGCTGAACGACTTGCCGAAGCTCATGTTGATGATGCGCGCGCCGTGGTCCGCCGCGTAGCGGATGGCGTTGGCCACGTCCTTGTCGCGCTCGTCGCCCATGGGCACCACGCGCAGCACCATCAGCTTGACCGGGGCGATGCCGTCGATGCCCGCCCCGTTGCCCCGTTCCGCGCCCACGATGCCGGCCACGTGCGTGCCGTGCTCCGCCGCCGGGCCCTCGTAGTCGTTGTTGCCGTAGGCGCGCTCGCGCGGGTCGGCGTAGTCGTCGCCCACCGTGGGCCGCGGGTCGAAGGCCGGGTCCAGGGCGTACTTCACCAGCCCCTCCAGCTCCTCGCGGCCGGCGTGCAGCTTCTCCGGCGTCAGCCCCTGCGCCAGGAGCTGCAGGTACGCCTGCCGCGCCTCGCGCACCTCCGGCGACACGGTGTTCAGCGCGCGCACCCGCTCCGGCGTGGGCTGCTGCCCGCCCAGCGCCTGCCGCAGCCGGGCGCTGTAGCCCTGGAACATGGCGTCGTACTGGCGATAGCCGGCCAGGAGCTGCGTCTCTTCCTGGCGGCGCTCCTCGTACTTGCGGCGGATCTCCGCGAAGCGCGCGCACTCCGGCGCCGCGCCGGCGTTCTCGCAGCGCGGGCGGAGCTGGCCGTACAGGCGGGTGACCTCGTAGGTGTCGAAGTGCACGTTCCGGCCGTCCCGCCCGCCGATGAAGTTCCAGCCGTGCACGTCGTCCACGTAGCCGTTGCCGTCGTCGTCGCGGCCGTTGCCCGCCGTCTCCCGCGGGTTGCGCCACAGCACCCCGTCCAGGTCCGGGTGGTCCGTCTCCACGCCCGTGTCGATGATGGCCACGATCACGGTGTCCGGCCGCCGCCCCGACAGCAGCTCGCGGTAGGCGCGCTCCACGCTGGTGCCCGCGTAGCCGTCGGCGATGTCCAGCAGCCACCAGTTGGCCGCCGCCGTGTCCGCGCGCACCCGCGGCGCCGTGAGCGCGGCGGAGCTGGACGCGGGCGATGCGGCGGGCGGCGCGGGGGCCGGCGCCGGCGCGGCGGAAGGCGGCGGGGTGCAGGCGCCCAGCGCGAACGCGGCGAGCAGCAGCGGGCGGATCGGCTTCATGAGACGGGGTGATGACGGTGGATGGGGGACGGAAAACGGCGTGGGGCCGGCGCGGGCGGGCACGCAAGGATGGCGCCCGGTGCGCCCGCCGTCTACCCGGCGGGCGGGGCCGCGGGTCCGTATGCGTCGAGCGCCGCGGTGATGCCGCGCGTCAGCTCCGTGTGCGCGAACAGCACCCCCGGGTCGCGCTGGCGCACGCGCGCCAGGCGGTCGTCGCCGGCCTCCGCGGGCAGCGCCAGCGCGCGGATGCGGTCCACGAAGGCGCGCGCGCCGTCGCGCGTGACCGGCTCCTCGCCCGCGAACGCCTCGTCGATGTCCGCCAGCAGGCCGCTGTACGGGCGCAGCCAGGCAAAGAAGGGGTCCGTCAGCAGGGCCTGCAGGAACTGGCCGTTGGACATGGAGCCGCGCACGCGCTCGAACTCCGCGCGCTCGCTGTCGATGAGCGCCTTGTGCAGGCGCAGGAGCGATCGACGCACCTCCATCAGCGGCAGGTGGTCGGGGTCGCGCGGGGTTCCGGGGCGTCTTGCGGGCATCGGCGTCGTCTCAGGGCTCGGCGTTCAGCCGGGCGATACGAAAGAAGCGCGCCGCCTGCTCAGCCGTGCGCGGCCAGGAAGGCGCCGATCGCGGCGAGCCCATCGCGCAGAGCGTCCTCCTCCGCCACCCAGGAGACGCGCAGCCAACCCTCGCCGCTGCGGCCGAAGGCGATGCCGGGCACCGTCACCACGCGCCGCTCGTCCAGCAGCCGCTCCGCCGCGCCGAGCGAATCGCCCTCCAGCGCGGGCGGCAGGCGCACCATGGCGTAGAACGCACCCTCCGGCGCCACCAGCGGCACGCGGCTCTCCCGCGCGGCGTCCAGCAGCACGCGGCGGCGCTCCGCGTACAGCGGACGGTGCGCGGACAGCGACTCCGGCCGCGCGAAGACCTCCATCGCCACCCACTGGCTGAAGGTGGCGGCGGCGGTGTTCACCAGCTGGTGCACCTTGACGGCGGCCGCCGTGGTCTCCGCGTCCGCGATCAGCCACCCCAGCCGCAGCCCGGTCAGCGCGTTGCTCTTGGACAGCGAGCCGGCCACCATCGCGTGCTCGTAGAAGCGGGCGATGGAGGCCGGCGGCTCCGGCGTGTAGTACAGCTCGCGGTACACCTCGTCCGCCAGCACGCGCACGGGCGGGCCCGGGCGCGCGCGCCGGCCGTCCGCCAGCGCGCGCAGCTCCGCCTCCGGCCAGACGCGGCCCGTGGGGTTGCAGGGGGAGTTGAGGACGATGAGGCGCGTGTCCGGCCCCACCTGCGCCAGCACCGCCGCCGCGGACGGAGCGAACTCGCGGTCGCCGGAGAGCGGGACGGTGCGGTGGCGGATGCCCTCCAGCGCGCAGAGCTTGGGATAGGCCAGGTAGCACGGCTCCACCACCAGCACCTCGTCGCGCGCGGGGTCGACGGCGGTCTTGATCGCGAGGTAGATGGCCTCCTCCGACCCCACCGTCACGCACACGTTGGCCGCATCGCCCCGCTCCGGCGGCGCGTGGTAGCGGGCGATGGCCTCCCCCAGCTCCGTGAACCCCGCGTTGGGGCTGTACGGCTGCCCCTCGCGGCGCACCCGTTCCAGCGCCGCCTCGAACGGCGCCGGGTCCGGGCGCAGCGTGGGCTCGCCCAGGCCCAGGTCGATGTCGCCGGGGCGCTTCTTCGCGTTGATGGCGCGGATCAGCGAGGGCGCGATCCCGCGCAGCAGCGGGTTCACGACGCGAACCAGCGCCGCAGGGACTCGTAGCAGAACGCCAGCGACTCCACCGAGCACCACTCGTTGGCCTGGTGCGCCTGCGCCGTCTCGCCCGGGCCGAAGTTGACCGCCGGGATGCCCGCCGCGGTGAAGCGCGCCACGTCCGTCCACGCCTGCTTGGGCCGCACCGGCAGCGCCTCGCGGCTGATCCAGTCGCGGACGAGGGGGTGGTCCGCGTGCACGTCACCGGCGGGCGCGGAGTCGGTGACCTCCACCGCGGCGTCATCGCCGACGAGCGCGCGCAGCTCCGCCTCCGCGCGCTCCGCCGTGTTGCCGGGCGCAAAGCGGAAGTTGACGTTCAGGTCGAAGACGTCCGGCACCACGTTGCGCGAGTTGTAGGTCGCCGCCGTCGTCGCCACGATCACCTCGTAGAACACCAGGTCGCCAAAGCGCACCTCGCGCCGGCCGAAGTCGCGCAGGCGCTCCAGGAGCGGGATGGCCCTGTACAGCGCGTTCTCTCCCTGCCACGGCCGGGCACTGTGCGCGCGAA
>DASTLD010000551.1:0-3772 GCA_035715345.1 Longimicrobium sp. | reverse complement strand
AGCGCCACCACGCCGGTGCCCGCCTCTTCCACGATTGCCTCCGTGCGCCGCGTCTCGCGCACCAGCGCGGCGCGCGCCAGGCGCAGGCTGCGCACCATGCGGTTGAAGGAGCGGTACACCTTGCCGAACTCGTCGCGGCGGCCCGCGGGCAGTCGCACGGACAGGTCGCCCTGGCCCACGGCGGCGGTGGCGGCGCTCAGGCTCTCGATGGGGCGCGACAGGGCCCGGCCCACCAGCAGCGACAGGATCACCGACAGCGCGGCACCGATCAGGCCGAAGAGCAGCACCACGTCCGCCAGCTCGCGCTGCCGCCGCGCGATGACGCCCTCCGCCAGCGGCGTGGGCGACGCCAGCACGCGCGGGCCGAAGCGCCGGTAGGCCACCACGTACTCCTGCCCGGAAAGCCGCCGGTCCTCCAGCCGCTCCACCGCCTCGCCCACCGCGAAGTCCAGGTAGACCGCGGGCGGCAGCCAGGTGTGGTACAGCCCCAGGTCGATGACCTCCGGCACCGCCGCCTGGGTCAGCACGCCGCCGTCGTACAGCAGCAGGTCCGCCCCCACGTGCCGGGCCAGCTGGCCCAGGCTGTTGCCCTGCGCCTCCGACGCGGCCTGCGCCAGCGCGCGCTCCGCCAGCGCCCCCGCCGTGCGCACCACCTCGCGCGACAGCGCGCCGTAGGCGGTGACGCCGAACGCCGCCATGGGCAGCAGGAAGAAGACGAAGAGCGCGCCGGTCAGCCGGCCGCGGAAGGTGAAGAGCCACCCCCACTGCGCCGGCTCCATCCCCAGCGGCTCGCCGCAGAGGGTGCGCCCCACCGCCCACAGCACCGCGGCGACCAGCAGCACCATCACCGCCGCCAGCACCCCGCGGGCAAAGACCAGGAAGCGCGACGGCGTCTCCACGGTCAGGTGCGCGTGCAGGGGCGCGCCGGGGAACGCCACCACCGTCTCGCTGCGCCACCCCCCCTCCGCCCGCAGCCAGCGCAGCGCGCCGGTGGGGATGCGCTCGCCGGGCGTGGCGGGCACCAGCGACAGGGTCGCGGCGCCGGCCCCGGCGTCCGCCGTGCGCTGGCCGGGGTCCAGGAAGCGGGCCAGCGAGGTGGATCGCCCCAGGTAGGCGCGCGGGGGGACGGCGACGGTCACCGCCTCGCCGCCCACCAGGGGGACGGCCACTAGGTAGTGCAGCCCGGGCACGTCCGCGTAGCGGGCCACCTTGGGCTCCTCGTCCGCGGCGGCCTGGCCCAGCAGCTCCTGCACGCGCTCCGGCGGCAGCGACGCCTCCGCCAGGCGCAGCTCGGTCACCGGCTCGCCGCGGCGCCACAGGGTGATGCGGCCCTCGTATCCCTCGCGCGCCAGCCCGGCCTCCACCCACGCCTGGTACAGCAGGCTCACGCCGCGGCGGCCCTCCGCGTCCAGGCGCAGCACGTCCTCCGCGAACTGGCGCAGCAGGAAGTCCAGGAACGGGTCGGCCTGGGTGCCCAGCCGCCCGATCTCGCGCTCCGCCTCGCGCAGGCGCTCGTTCAGGTGCAGCGTCCACAGCGTGGAGACCGCCAGCGTGCCCGCGATCCAGGCCACCGCCGCCCAGGGCAGCAGCGCGCCGCGGCCCACCTCGCTGCGCGGCACCCCCCACGCGGCCAGCGCGAAGGGCACCGCCCACGCCGCGGCGAACCAGACGGACACGTCCCGCCCCGGCGCCCACCAGAAGGCCAGCGCCAGCCCCAGCGCGCCGGCCAGCAGCAGCGCCGCGACCACCGGTCCCGTGCGCACCCGCTCGTCGCGCCCCCCGCGGCCGAACAGGGCCAGCAGCGGCGCAGCCACCAGCAGCGCCAGGGCGACCACCAGCGGCGCCCCGCCCGCGGGCCGCTCCGCCAGCACGCCGCCGGCCACGGAGAGCCGCACCGCCGCCAGCGCCAGCACCAGCACCGCGGCGGCCGGCACCACGCGGACGGCGAGGGGGATGCGGCCCAGGAAGCGCGACGCGCGCGGCCGGGCCATCAGCCAGACGGAGAGGCCGGCCAGGACGACGAGGAGCTGGCCCAGCGTCAGGTCCCCCGGCGCGGGCACCACGAAGCGCGTGGGCGAGAACAGCTCCTCTGCGCCCAGGAGCGGGCCCAGCGGCAGCAGCAGCAGCGCGGCGGTGACGGCGGCGACGGGGATGCCGGGAGGACGCGCCCCGCCGCGGTACCAGGCGAGGGCGAGCACGACGACCGCCGCCGCCCAGGCGATGGCGACCCGCCCGGTGCCCCGCTCCGCCACGCGGGCGCGCCAGCGGTCCTGCGTCAGCGCGCCGAAGACCACGCTGAGGATGGTGTCGCTGCGCGTGGTCCAGTCCCAGATGACGTCGCCCTGGGCCAGCTCCGGCGTGGTGAAGCGCGGGGTCATGCCGTAGCGCCGCACCACCTGGTCCGCGTACGGCGCCGCGCCCTCGCCCACGCGCACATGCGACTCCAGCAGCACCGCCGCCACCGCCACCCGCCCCGCCTTCAGCTTCTGCGCGAAGTACACGTAGCCGAAGAGCGGGCCGGCGGAGAAGGACGACTCCACCAGCCCCGCGCGGACCGAGTCCGGCACCGTCCCCCGGTGCTCGCCGGCCCACACCAGGGGAACGCCGCGCGCGTCGTAGACGGCCAGCGCGGTCACGTCCGCCCGGCGGCGGGCCTGGTCCAGCCGCGCGAACAGGCGCCCGTTGACGCCGCGGCCGCCGGAGTCCACCAGCGCCTGCGCCCCCGCGATGGCGCGCCCGCCGCGGTCGAAGAGCTGGTCCAGCCCCGCGCGCAGCCGCGTGCCCGCGCGCTCCTCCACCTTGAAGCGCACGTCTTCCCAGTCGTGCGCCACGCGCCACAGGCGGTACTGCGTGACGCCGGCGGCGGCCAGCGCCACGGCCAGCACCAGCCCGCCGCCCAGCCGCCAGCGCGCGGGCACGGAGCGCGCGAGCGCCGCCCACGCCGCGGCGGCCACGGCCGCGCCCGCCAGCCACCCCGGCGACAGGCGCTGCATCCACACCGCCAGCAGCAGCACCGCGGCCCATCCCCCCGCCCATCCCAGCGCGTCGCGTCGGGAGAAGCGGGCGGGCGGGTCCGCGGCTTGCGCCTGCACCGGTTCGGTGGCTAGCGTCGTCGTCTCGACTGGCAAATGGATCGCTCCTACGCTCTGTCCGACCTGCCCTGGCCCGCGGTGGCCGCTCACCTGGAGCGCGACCGCCGGCTCATCATTCCCGTGGGCGCCTGCGACCCGCAGGGGCCCCACCTGCCCATCGGCGCCGGCACCTCCGTGGCGGAGGCGCTGGCGCGCGACCTGTCGCAGGAGTTCGGCGTGCTGCGCGCGCCCACCTTCCACTACGGCGTCAACCTGCCGGGCGAGGGCGTGTACCCCGGCACCGCCAGCCTTCGTGCCAAGACGTTGCACCGCGCGCTCAACGAGCTGCTGCACTCGTGGGCGGGGCACGGCTTCGACGAGTTCATCGCCATCACCGCCAACGCGCACGCGCCCCACGCGGAGGCGGTGGCCACCGTGCGCGCCCCCCGGGCCCGCGTGCGCGTGGTGGAGGCGCTGACCGTGGACCTGGCGGGCCTGCTGGACGGCGAGCCCGGCCCGGAGCACGCGGGCGAGGTGATGACCTCGCTGCTGCTGCACCTGCGCCCCGACGCGGTGCAGATGGACCGGGTCACGGAAGAACCGGGAAACCCCGCAAAGCCGCGAAAGTTCGGCCTGGGCCGGCTGCGGCGCATCCCCCCCGCCAGCCGGGGCACGCTGGGGAGCGCCGCGCTGGCCACCGC
>DASTLD010000550.1:0-5518 GCA_035715345.1 Longimicrobium sp. | reverse complement strand
GGCGGCGCCGCGGAGCCGCTCACGCCCGAGCAGCGCGACGCGGTGGAGCGCTCGCAGCGCTCGGCGGAGCACCTCTTGGAGCTGATCAACGACCTGCTGGACCTCTCCAAGCTGGAGGCGGGCAAGCTGGAGACGCGGGTGGAGGACGTGGAGGCGGTGGAGCTGGCGGAGAGCGTGGTGGGCGCGCTCTCGGCGCTGGCGGCGGAGCACGGCTGCACCGTGTGCCTGGAGGCGGCGGAGCGCCCGCTGAACGTGACCGGCGACGCCCGCCGCGTGCGGCAGATCCTGATGAACCTGCTCTCCAACGCCATCAAGTTCGGCCGCGGCGCGCCGGTCCAGGTGCGGCTGACGCCGGAGCCGGACGGGGTGCGCGTGGAGGTGCGCGACCACGGCCCCGGCATTCCCCAGGACGACCTGGAGCGCATCTTCGAGGAGTTCGTGCAGCTCGGCGACGGCGACGGCACCGGCACCGGGCTGGGCCTGCCCATCGCGCGGCGGCTGGCGGAGCTTCAGGGCGGCTGGCTGCGCGTGGCGTCCGCGCCCGGGCAGGGCAGCACCTTCACCCTCTTCCTGCCCGCGGCCGCCCCCACCTCCGACGCGGCGGACTTCCTCTCCCTCCCGTCTTCGGCTATTCTTCGGTAGAACCCGCGGGGCGGACGGGGGTACCGGCGCCCGGAGCGCGCGGGGTGTAGATTGGTGCCCGCGCCACGCACGACGCCGACGCCTTCTCCCCCGCAGGATGAACCCCCACGCCCTGAACGTCCTGGAGTACCGCGAGGCGCTGGACCTCGTGGCGCGCTTTGCCTCGTCGGGGCTGGGCGCGGACGCGGTGCGCGCGCTGGAGCCCAGCGCGGACCCGGGCTGGATCGAGCCGGAGCTGGCGCGCGTGGAGGAGATGCGCGTCTTCCTGCGCGGCGACGGCGGCTGGTCCGTGCCCGCCATCCCCGACGTGCGCGAGGCGCTGCGGCGGCTGCGCGTGGAGGGCTCCGTGCTGGAGGGCACGCACCTGCGCGACGTGGGCGTGCTGCTGGCCTCGTCCCGCACCACCCGCCGCGCGCTGGCGGGGCAGGGCGACGCGCTGCCGCTGCTGCGGGCCATGGCGGCGGGGCTGGGGGAGGCGGAGAAGGACGAGGCGGAGCTGGCCCGCGCGCTGGACGAGGCCGGCCTGGTGCGCGACGACGCATCGCCCGCGCTGTACCGCCTGCGCCGGGAGATGAAGGGCGCCCGCGCGCGGCTGGTACAGAAGCTGGCCGCCTTCATGGCTTCTCTCCCCAGCCATCTCCAGGTGCAGGACGCGTCGGTCACGGTGCGCGAGGGACGATACGTGATCCCCGTGCGGCGTGAAGGCCGGGGCGAGGTGGGCGGCATCGTGCACGACGAGAGCGCGACCGGCGCCACGCTGTTCATGGAGCCGCCGCTGGCGGTGGAGCTGATGAACCGCCTGCGCGAGCTGGAGGCGGAGGAGTCGCGCGAGGTCACGCGCATCCTGCGCGAGCTGACCGCGCGGCTGCGCCCGCTGCAGCCGGAGCTGCTGGAGGCGCTGGACGCGCTGGTGGCGCTGGACGCCGTGTACGCGCGCGCGCGCTACGCCCTGCGCGTGGACGGCCGCGCGCCGCGCATGCTGCCCGCCGGCACGGAGGAGTACGAGGTGGTGCGCGGCTACCACCCGCTGCTGCTCGCGAAGTCGGCGGAGGTGGTGCCCTTCGACCTGCGCATGGAGCCGGGGGAGCGCACGCTGCTCATCAGCGGCCCCAACACGGGCGGCAAGACGGTGCTGCTCAAGGCCATGGGCCTGCTGTCGCTGCTGGCGCAGAGCGGCGTCGTCCCCCCGGTGGGGCCGGGCACGAAGCTGCCCGTCTTCCGCGACGTGTTCGCGGACATCGGCGACGAGCAGAGCATCGAGGCGTCGCTCTCCACCTTCTCCGCGCACCTCAAGAACCTGCGCGAGATCCTGGAGAGCGCCGGGTGGGAGTCGCTGGTGCTGACGGACGAGATCGGCAGCGGAACGGACCCGCAGGAGGGCGCGGCGCTGGCCCGCGCGGCGCTGGTGGAGCTGACGCGGCGCTCCTGCTTCACCGTCGCCACCACGCACCTGGGGCAGCTCAAGCTGCTGGCGACGGAGGAGCGCGGGATCGTGAACGCGTCGCTGCAGTTCGACGCGGAGCGGCTGGAGCCCTCGTACCGCCTGCTCAAGGGGGTCCCGGGGCGGTCCTACGGCCTGGCCATCGCGCGGCGGCTCGGGCTGCCGGGGCCCCTGCTGGCGGACGCGGAGGCCTCGCTGCCGCAGGGCGAGCGCGACGTGGCCAGGCTGCTGCTGGAGCTGGAGGCCAAGGAGCAGCGCTTCACGGAGGCCAACGAGGCGCTGGACCGGCAGCTGGCGGAGAACGCGGCGCTCAAGGAGGCGCTGGAGCAGCGCGAGCGCGAGCTGCGCCAGCGGGAGAAGGACGCGGAGCGGCGGGCGCGGCAGCAGGCGCGCGACCTGTTGCTGACGGCGCGTGCGGAGGTGGAGGCGGCCATCCGCGAGGTGCGCGACGCGGCGGACCAGGACAAGCTGGACGAAGCCGCCCGCGCCGCCCGCCGCCGGGTGGAGGAAGCCGCCAGCCGCCAGCGCGAGAAGGCGCCGGCCGAGCGCCGCCAGCGCGCGGCGGCGTCCCGCGTGGCCGAGGCGGAGGCGGAGCTGGCGCCGGGGCTGCGCGTGCGCATCGAGTCGCTGGGGCGCACGGGCACGGTGGTGGAGCTGCGCGACGGCAAGGCGCTGGTGGAGGCGGGCGCCATGCGGCTGCAGCTCCCGCGCGAGGACCTGACGCCGCTGCCCTCGGGCGACCAGAAGCCGGAGCGGCAGCGGCCGATGGGCTACGTGAACGCGGCGTCGGATGCGCGGCCGGAGGTGGACCTGCGGGGGATGCGGCCCGACGAGGTGGACGTGCTGCTGGGGCGGGCGCTGGACAGCGCGATCATGGCGGGCCTGCCGTCGTTCCGCATCATCCACGGCAAGGGCACCGGCGCGCTGCGGGCGCACGTGCGCGAGCTGCTCAAGAGCGACCGCCGCATCTCCACCGCCCGCCCCGGCGAGATGTTCGAGGGCGGCACCGGCGTGACCGTGGTGGAGTTCGCGTAACCGCGGGTCTCACGCAGAGACGCAGAGGGCGTGGAGAACTGCGGAGGGCTCTCGCGCACGGGACGGGCGTTGGCGCGGAGGGGCGCCCCCACCCGCTCGCTTAGGCTCGCACCCTCCCCCAAGTCTGGGGGAGGGTTGCACGGCGAGTGTCCCGCGGAGCTGCGGACGGGGTCGGCGCGAGCGGCGCACAGAGCTGCGCATTTCCATCGACGCCTCGCCGGGGCGTCTCTACGGGGGCGATGGGTGCACGGTAAGGCGCACCGCGCGCCGGCGGATGCACGAACCCTCCCCCGAAGTTGGGGGAGGGTCGCGAGGAACGAGCGGGGAGGGGGCCTCCGCCGCACGCGACGCACCCACCCGTTCACCGGCCCAGCGTACCTCGTACTCCGTACTTCGTACTTAGAACTTTCGCACTCACGCACTCACGCACTCACGCACTCCGAGCCCTTGCCCATCCCCGACCACCTCGTCGAAGAGATCCGTCAGCGCGCGGACATCGTGGAGATCGTCTCGGAGCACACGCGCCTCAAGCGCACCGGGAAGACCTACCGCGGCCCGTGCCCCCTGCACGGCGGCGAGGGGCCCAACTTCTCGGTAGACCCGGCCAAGGGCTTCTTCAAGTGCTTCGTCTGCGGCGAGGGCGGGTCGGTCTACACGTTCCTGCAGAAGCAGCTGGGGATGACCTACCCCGACGCCATCCGCTGGGTGGCGGCGCGCGTGGGTATCGACATCCCCGACCCGCGCGAGGAGAAGCGCGAGGAAGACCCCAACCGCGTCCTCTACGAGGTCAACCAGTTCGCCGCCGAGTGGTTCCGCAAGCAGCTCGAGAGCGACGACGGCCGCCGCGCCCGCGAGTACCTGGCGGGGCGGGGCATCACGGACGAGGTGGCGGCGCGCTTCGGGCTGGGGTGGGCGCCGGAGGGGTTCGAGGCGTTCGGCTCCGCCGCGCGGCGCGCCGGCTTCCACACGGCGGACCTGCTCGCGGTCGGCCTGGTGAAGGAGGCCAAGAAGCAGGGGCGCGAGCCATACGATGCCTTCCGAGGCCGCATCATCTTTCCCATCGAGGACCTGGGCGGGCGCGTGCTGGCCTTCGGCGGGCGGGTGCTGGGGCCGGTGGAGGAGCACGTCCCCAAGTACCTCAACAGTCCCGAATCCCCCGTCTACCACAAGGGCCGCACGCTGTACGGCCTGGGCTGGAGCCGCGGCGCCATCCGCAAGGAAGAGGTGGCGCTGGTCGTCGAGGGGTACATGGACTACGTGTCGCTGGCGGCGCACGGCGTGGGCAACGCGGTGGCGCCGCTGGGCACGGCCATGACGGACGAGCAGGCGACGCTGATCCGCCAGTACGCGCCGCGCGCCATCCTGCTCTACGACAGCGACAAGGCCGGCCTCAAGGCCACCTTCCGCAACGGCGACCAGCTCCTGCGGGCGGGCATGGAGGTGCTGGTGGCCACGCTGCCGGAGGGCGAGGACCCCGACTCGCTGGTGCGCGCCCAGGGCGAGAAGGCGCTGCGCCGCTACCTGGACGACGCCATCGACGTGCTGGAGCGCAAGCTCCTGCTGCTGGACCGCAAGAACTTCTTCAGCAGCATCAAGGGGACGCGCCGGGCCATCGACTACCTGCTGCCCACCGTGCGCGCGGCCGCCGACCCGGTGCTGCGCGGCGTGTACCTCAAGCGCGTCTCCGACCGCACGGGCGTGCCGGTGGAGACGCTGGACCGCGAGGTGGCGCAGCAGGACGCCGCCGCGGCCCCCGCGCGCGAGGCGGAGCGCCGCCGCGAGTGGGAGCGCCGCGAGCAGCAGCGGGAGATGCGGCGCGCTTCGCCGGCCCTGCGGCTGCGCATGGGGGCGGAGAAGAACCTGCTGATGATGATGTTCCAGTCCGAGCACTGGATCGAGGAGGCCATGAAGTTCATCGGCCCCGACGACTTCGAGGACGCGGACTACCGCCGCCTGTTCCGCGTGCTGGTGGACACGGAGGGCCGCCGCGACGCGGAGGGGCGCTGGCTGCTGGAGTTCCCGGAGGAGCTGAACGCGGACGTGGAGGCCATCCGCCAGGACGCGGCGCACCACGACTGGACCGGCGCGCCGGCGTACTTCGCGGAGAACATGGACCACATCCTGGCGCGCCCCGTGGAGCGCCGCTTCCGCGCGGTCAAGCACCGCGAGGTGCATGGCCCCGAGGACGAGGCGCGCGTCCTCGCGGAGATGCTGGACCTGCACTCGATGAAGCGCGCCGGGCAGGCGAAAGGGGCCAAGCCCGGCGTGCTCGACCCCTCCGACCCGTTCCTGCGCCGCGAGCGAAGGTAGGCGCGGCGCGGACTGCACCCGGGGCATCCGTGAGACGAGCGGGCGTCGGTGCAGGGCGGCGCCCCCACCCGGACTCGCATTACTCGTCCA
>DASTLD010000549.1:0-2332 GCA_035715345.1 Longimicrobium sp. | reverse complement strand
TCGAAGTGCTGCGCGAAGCCACCCGGGAGGCGGGCGCATCCACGGTGAGCGTCGCCCCCGAGCCGCTGGCGGCCGCGGCGGGCATCGGGCCGGCGGTTGAAACCGCGCCTCCAGAAGCACGAAGTCCGCCTGCGCGGACTGCAGGCGGGCGCCATCGCCTGCCGCGAGCCGTCCCGCGGTTCCTCTGCGTCCTCTCCGTTCAACCTCCGCGTCCTCTGCGTGAAAGCAGTTCAAGGCCCGTGACTTGCGGCCCCGCGCGGCTTGCACGAACGAAATCCATCACACCGAAGACGAGGCCGGAATGGCGCTGGATCTGGGCGGCAAGACCGCGGTGGTCACGGGGAGCAGCAAGGGCATCGGCTACTTCATCGCCGAGGCGCTGGCGCGGGCGAACGCCAACGTCGTGGTCACGGCGCGCAACGCGGCGGAGGTGGAGGAGGCCGCGCGCACGCTGGACGGGCTGGGCGGCGGGCGGGTGGTGGGCGTGCCGTCGGACGTGAGCGTGTACGACGACGTGCGGCGCATCATCTCCACCGCCGTGGACGAGCTGGGCGGGCTGGACGTGCTGGTCAACAACGCGGGCGTGGGCAGGTTCGCCCGGGTCGACGACCTGACCGTGGAGCAGTGGGGGCAGATGATCGGCACCAACCTGACCGGCGCGTTCTACTGCTCGCGCGAGGCGGTGCCGCACCTGATTGCGCGGGGCGGCGGGTGGATCATCAACATCGGCTCGCTGGCGGGCAAGAACCCGATGGCGGGCGGCACCGGGTACAACGCCTCCAAGTTCGGGCTGCTGGGGTTCTCCGAGGCCATGATGCTGGACGTGCGGCAGGAGGGCATCCGCGTCACCTGCATCATGCCGGGCTCGGTGGACACGTACTTCAACAACAAGCAGCCGTCGCCGGAGAACGCGTGGATGATCCAGCCGCAGGACATCGCGCAGGTCGTGATGGACCTGCTGGCGATGCCCCCCAACGTGCTGCCCTCGCGCATCGAGATGCGTCCGGCCATGCTGCGCAAGACGCGCGCGGGGGATTGATGCCGGCGCCGGCGCGGGGGCGGGAGAACGGCGGGCGCGCCGGGCGGGGGCGTCCGCGCGCGGTGATCTGGGACCTGGACGGGACGCTGGCCGACGACCGGGCGCGGGCGCACTTCGTGGAGGTGGAGCAGGGCCGCGCGCGCGACTGGGAGTCGTACTTCGACGCCATCGACCAGGACCCGCCCATCGCCGCGTCCATGGAGGTGCTGCGGGCCATGCACGGGGCAGGGCTGCGGGTGCTGTTCCTGACCGGGCGCCCGGAGTACACCCGGCCCAAGACGGAGCGCTGGCTGCGCGCCAACGGGCTCACCGAGTACGACGAGCTGGTGATGCGCCCGCACGACGAGTTCCGCTCGTCGAGCCTCTTCAAGGTGGAGGAGGTCGCGCGGCTGCGGCGCCGGTACGACCTGGTGTGCGCCTTCGAGGACCGCATCGACGTGGCGGAGGCGCTGCGGAAGGCCGGCGTGCCTGTCTTCCTCTACGGCGCCGGCGCCGAAGCCGCCGCGGAGGCGCTGGAAGCGGTGGATGCCACCCAGGACGAGCTCCTCCGCGCCCAGCGCCCCGCCCTCTCCCCCCGCCGTCCCACCCCCGCGGGCACGCAGAAGCCCGCCAAGCCGGCCGCCTCGAAGAAGCCGGCCGCTCCGAGGAAGCCCGCATCCGAGCGGAAGCCTGCATCACCGCGCAAGCCCGCAGCCTCCCACCCGCGCGCCGCGTCCGCACGTCCCAAGCGGCCCGCGGCCGGACGCCCGCCCCGCACGCCGGGCGAGTAGGCGCAGGCAGAGCGGAGAAGGCAGCACGCAGGCATCGCGGTACGAAGCGATGTCCGGCGAGAGGGCCGCCCGGCGATTGAAATCGCGGCTACGAAAACGTGATGTCGGCCTTCGCCGACGGCGCTGGTGCGAGGGCATGCACCGGCGCGCGAGGCGTGGGCGTCCGCGGACAGACCACCCCTCTACCGCGTCCCCACCATTGTCATCCTGAGGAAGGCGCCTCGCGGGCCCTGACGGGCCGCGGGACCATGGCGCCGACCGAAGGATCTTGCCTGCCACGCGCACGGCCTCGCCGGCCGCGGGGGTGCCGGGCGTGCCCGCGCGGCACACGCCCCACGGCCAGCGGAGAAGATCCTTCGGTCGCCGACAGGGTCTGGCGGCGGGGCCGCGGCCCGCGCGCGGCTCCCTCAGGATGACACCGGCGGGTGGGCAGGATTAAACCGGAGGCGGCCGCGCCCCCCCTCTCCCGCTCCGCGGGGGAGGGGGGATGGGGGGGAGGGGGCCTCTCCGCATGCGCAGGCGC
>DASTLD010000548.1:0-13098 GCA_035715345.1 Longimicrobium sp. | reverse complement strand
CCTCCCCCGCGCCCGCGCACTCCCGTGCATCCGGACAATCCGACCACGCGGCGCGGGAGAGGGGGAGACCTGAACTGTGCGGAGGCTGGTTCCGCGCGTAGGCCCATCAACCCTCCCCCAGACTTGGGGGAGGGTGCGAGCCTGAGCGAGCGGGTGGGGGCGCCGCTTGCGCCCACTCGTAGCGTCGAACACCATCCTTGACGTACTCATTCCCCCGCCATAGAATGAGACCGTTCGGTCTCACATGTGATCGGGAGCGGGAATGCGCACGGGCGGCAAGACGCGGGAGCACATCATCCGGCAGGCGGCGGCGCTGTTCAACCGGCAGGGCTTTGCCGGCGCGTCCATGTCGGACATCATGGCGGCCACCGGGCTCCAGAAGGGCGGCATCTATCGCCATTTCCAGAGCAAGGAGGCCCTCGCCGCCGAGGCGTTCGACTACGCGGTGGGGGTGATGGCGGGGCGCTTCACGGACGCGCTGCAGGGCCGCACCGGCGCGCTCGACCGCCTGAACGCGGTGATCGACGTGTTCGAGCGCATCCCCACCGATCCCCCCGTGCCCGGCGGCTGCCCCGTCCTCAACGCCGCCGTGGAGACCGACGACGGCAACCCGCTGATCCGCGACCGCGCCCGCGCCGCCGTCGACGGCCTGCGCCGCCTGGTGCACAGCGAGGTGTCACGCGGCATCGAGACCGGCGAGGTGCGCGCCGACGTCGACGCGGAGGAGCTGGCCTCGGTGATGATCTGCACGCTGGAGGGCGCCGTCGCCGTGAGCCGGCTGTACGACGACGCATCGCATGCCCAGCGCGCGGCCGGGCACCTGCGGCAGTACCTGGACGAGAGGGTGCGCGCCTGAGCCGGCGCCTCCCTCTCTTTTTTTGCCATCGGAGAGACCGATCGGTCTCGTTGAGGAGGAGACGATGGACGCGAGCGAATACGACGTGATCGTCGTCGGCGGCGGGCCGGGCGGGTACACGGCCGCCATCCGGCTGGGCCAGCTCGGCAGGCGGGTGCTGGTGGTGGAGAAGGAGAACGTCGGCGGCGTGTGCCTCAACTGGGGCTGCATCCCCTCCAAGGCGCTCATCACCGCCGCGGGCACGCTCGACCGCATCCGCGAGGCGGGGCCCATGGGCATCCGCACCTCCGCGCCCACCATCGACTTCGCGGCTACGCAGGCGTGGAAGGGCGACATCGTGCGCAAGCTCACCGGCAGCGTCGCCACGCTCATCCGCGGCACCGGCGGCGCCATCGTGGACGGCACCGCGCGCCTCGTGGCCCCGCGCGAGGTGGAGGTGGCGATGGCGGACGGCGCGTCGCGGCGCTACACAGCGCACGACGCGGTGGTGCTCGCGACGGGCGCCAGCGTGGCCACGCTCCCCGGCTTCGAGCCCGGCGGGCCCATCCTGACCGCGCGCGAGGCGGTGGGGCTGGAGGCGGTGCCGGAGTCGCTGCTGGTGATCGGCGGCGGCGTCATCGGGCTCGAGCTGGGGACGATGTACCAGCGGCTCGGCGCGCGGCTGACCGTCGTGGAGGTGTCCGACGCGCTGCTGCCGGGCGTGGATCCGGACCTGGTGCGCGTGGTGGAGAAGCGGCTGCGCGCGCGCGGCGCGGAGGTGCTGACGGGCGCCCGCGCCATCGCGTGGGAGGAGAAGGACGGCCGTGCGGTGGTGACGGTGGAGCACGCCGGCGCCGCGCGCGTGGTGGAGGCGGAGCGGGTGCTGGTGTCGGTCGGCTTCCGCCCGGTCACGCGCGGGCTGGGGCTGGAGAAGGTGGGGGTGCGGCTGGACGCGCGCGGGCACATCGCCGTGGACGGGCAGATGCGCACGTCCGTCCCGGGCGTCTATGCCATCGGCGACGTGGCGGGGGGGCCGTACCTGGCGCACAAGGCCTTCAAGGAGGGCGAGATCGCGGCGGAGGTCATCGCCGGGCGCCGCGTGGCGCGGGACTGGTACGCGCTGCCGGCCGCCATCTTCACCGATCCCGAGATCGCGACGGTGGGGATGACGGAGGCGGAGGCGCGGGCGCAGGGGCGCGCGGTCAAGGTCGGCCGCTTTCCGTTCTCCGCCTCCGGCCGCGCCCTGTCGCTGGGCGAGACGCAGGGGATGGTGAAGGTGGTCGCGGACGAGGAGCGGCTGCTGGGCGTGGGGATCGTGGGCCCGGAGGCGAGCGAGCTGATCGGCGAGGCCGCGCTGGCGCTGGAGATGGTGGCCGCCGCGGAGGACGTGGCCCTCACCATCCACCCGCACCCCACGCTGTCGGAGGGCGTGATGGAAGCCTTCAAGCACGCCCTGGGCGAGGCCATCCACATCGCCAACCGCAAGCCGAAGCCCGCGCCTGCGCTGGCGGCGTGACGGCAGTGCGAGAGTGCGAAAGTGCGTGAGTGCGAAAGTGCGAAAGTGGAGGAAACCGCATTCCCGGGCGTTGTCATCCTGAGGGAGGCGCCGCGCTAAACCCAAGGCATGTGCAGACCTATGGCGCCGACCGAAGGATCTTGTCTGCCCTGCGCACGGGCACGCCTCGCTCCCGAGAGGCCGCAGACGAGGTGCCGTGCGTCACGCCACTTCCGCGGCACGGATAGAAGATCCTTCGGTCGCGCCGAGGGTCGCGGGCAGGGCAGGGGCCGGTGCGGCGCTCCCTCAGGATGACATTCGCGCTGGCTCGGAAAAGGAAGGGAAAACGGAGAGCCGCAGAGAACTGATCTGTTCTCTGCGGCTCTCTTTTGAACCTCTGCGGCTCTGCGTGAAAAACCCTCGCTAGACGCGGGCCGAGGCGGCAGGCTGGGCGGAGCGCGACAGGCTGGGCATGACCCGGCGCAGGCCGCTGAGCAGGTAGTCGATCACCTCGCCGGCGGTGTACCCCACGCGGTCGCCGCCGATGAAGCGGCGGATGTTCTTGAGGTCGTCGCCGCTGGTGACCAGGGGCGGCTCCTCCACGCCGCTGTCGCGCACCTGGGCGTGGCCGATGGTGGCGAACAGCGCGTTGCACAGGCACTTGCGGCCGACGGTGTCCTCCATCAGCCCGCCCTTCTTGACGTACGTGCCTTCCGGCTCCGCCGCGCAGCGGTAGTCGATGCGGCCGTCCGGGCGCTTGTAGGCGCCGCGCAGGTAGCCCAGGTCGCACACGCGCTCGCGGCCCTCGTAGCACGACTTCTCCGCCACGGTGCCGCCGATCTGCACCACCTTGAACGGGAATCCCGTGGGCGAGGCGCGCCCGTCCGTCAGCACGTCGATGCGGTCTTCCTGCGCCTGCCGCAGCACGTCCTCCTTGAGGTGCGGCTCGATGCCGGACTCTTCCGTGTAGGCGAACAGGGTGCCCACCTGGATGCCCGCCGCGCCGGCGTCGAGCGCCTCCAGCAGCCGCTCCGGGCTGCCCGAGCCGCCCGCCAGCCAGAAGGGCACGCCGTGCTCCTTCATCTTCTCCAGGTCCACCTCGTCGCGCTCGCCGTACAGCGGCTCGCCGCGCTCGTTGAACACCGGCTCGCCGCGGGGCGGGGCGTTGTGGCCGCCGGCGGTGGGCGCCTCGATCACGAAGCCGTCCACGCGCCCGCTGGCCTTGCGCATCAGCATCGTCGCCAGCGAGTTGGACGAGATGATGGGCAGGAACAGCGGCCGCTTCATCTCCATGGGCGGCTGCGCCGAGTGGACACGCGGGTCGAAGGTCAGGTACTCCGCGTCGTCCTTGCCCAGCCCCTCCACGTCGAACTTGATCGCCGCCGGCTCGTGCGCCGCGAAGCGGTCCAGCACGCCGGGGATCTCCTTGGGGATGCCCGCGCCCATCAGCACGTAGTCCACGCGGGCCAGCATGGCGCCGTACAGCGTGGCCAGGTTGGGCATCTGCACCTTGGTCAGCAGGTTGATGCCCACGGGCCCGTCGTGCCCCTCCTTGGCCAGCCACACCTCCACGAAGGAGGAGAGGATGGTGAGCTGCTCGCGCACCTTGCTGACCACCTGCCGGTACATGGGGATGGCCGTGTACGGCTGCCCGGGGGCGCGGCCGTCGGGCTGGAAGTACCTGCGCAGGACGTCGGAGCAGACCTCGGGGAAGGGAAACGCCTCCATCGCGCGGCGGATGTGCCCGCCGATGTCGCCGTCCTGGAGGCGGCGCACCATCAGCGCGTCCACGCAGGTGCCGGAGACCACGCCGAGCTGGCCGCGGAGCGACACCGCCTTGGCCAGCACCCAGTTGCTGACCCCGACCCCCATTCCGCCCTGGATGATGAGCGGATGCGCGATGGATGCTGCCGTCATGCGATTGCGGGGCAAGGGGTTACGTCTCGGACTGGTGCGTGCCGCGCGGGGCGTCTGCCGGTCCGTCCAAGTAGGCCAGAAACAATGGTTTAGCGTTGTTACCCCGGATAATGAACCGCGTTCACGGTAGGCGCAAGGTTCACGCCCGCAGGACGGCACGGCGGAAGTGCGTGAGTGCGTGAGTGCGTGAGTGCGTGAGTGCGGGGTGGCGTTCTCGCGCGGAGCCGGGATCCGCGCGTGGGCGGGCGCCCCCACCCGCTCGCTTAGGCTCGCACCCTCCCCCAAGTCTGGGGGAGGGTTATGGCGTCTGCGCGCGAAGCCAGCCGCTGCGCAGTTCAGGTCTCCCCCTCTCCGCGCGCCTCGTGCGCCGACACTGACAACGCGCGAAGTTCTGGCGGGCGCGGGGGGAGGGGGCCGGGGGGTGGGGCCTCCCGCGGTAGAACGGCGGGTGGGGAGGAGGGGGCCCTCCGTTGCCGCACCGCGTTCCCGCGCCGTATCTTCGCGGTGAAAGCAGCAGGAGAATTCGACGCCTGATCCCGCCCGTCCATGCCCGGCCAGATCGCGCCCGCAACGCTGGAGGGGTGGTACGCCCTCCACCAGGTCTTCCTCACCGACTGGGCCGCCCTGCGCTCCCTGTCGCCCGGCGCGCGGGCGGACGTGGGCAACAGCGCGCGGGCGCTGTTCCAGGACCTCGCGAGGGGGAAGGACGGCGGGTGGAGCGCGCACTTCCGCCTGGCGGGCGGCGGGGCGGACTGGATGTTCATCCACTTCCGCCCCACGCTGGACGAGCTGGCGGACGTGCAGCTCCGCCTGCGCGACACCGCGCTGGGCGAGGTGCTGCGGCTCCGGTACGACTACCTGTCCGTGACCGAGGCGGGGCTGTACCACGCCACCGCGCACGCCGCCGGGGAGCACTCGCCCGGCTCGCCCGCGTTCCGCGAGGCCATCGCGCAGGCGGCGGAGGCGGAGCTGGCGAGCCCGCACGTGCGTACGCGGCTGTATCCCGAGGTGCCGGACGGGATGCGCTACGTGACCTTCTACCCCATGAGCAAGCGCCGCGGCGAGCACGCCAACTGGTACGCGCTGGAGGTGGCGGACCGCAGCCGGCTGATGCGCGAGCACGGCATGACCGGGCGCCAGTACGCCGGCCGCGTGTTCCAGGTCATCACCGGGTCCATCGGCCTGGACGACTGGGAGTGGGGCGTGACGCTGTTCGCGCGCGACCCGCTGGAGTTCAAGCGCATCGTGACGGAGATGCGCTTCGACGAGGCGAGCGCCTGGTACGGCGAGTTCGGGAGCTTCTACACGGGCATCCGTTTTGCTCCCGACGAGTGGCCGGGGCTGCTCGGAGCGCGCGGAAACGGCGCGTAGGCGGATGGATCCGGACGCCCGAGCGGGGCCCGGGCCCGGGTTGTGGGCCCGGGCCTTTTTGCAGCCGACAGCCGCCGCGCGGCACGCCCGTGCTGGCCGCTGCCGCGCCGCCACGCTTACATTGCCGGGATGAACTGGACCCTTCCGCTGACCTGGGTCGGCGCCGCCGTGCTGTCGCTGCTGGCGGCGTTCGGCCGCTTCAGCCGCTTCGTGGCGGAGAGCGGCCGCTCGCTGGCGGACGGCCGCACCTGGATGGCGCACCTGCCGGAGCAGATGCGCAAGCTGGGCGTCAACTCGCTCCCCATCGCGCTGTTCCTGTCCGCGTTCACCGGCATCGTGCTGGCGCTGCAGGCGTCGTACACCTTTACCGGCGCCATCCCGCTCTACTTCGTGGGCACGCTGGTGGGCAAGACGATGATCCTGGAGCTGGGGCCCGTGCTGACGGGCCTTTCGCTGTCGGGGCGCATCGGCGCCAACATCGCGGCGGAGCTGGGCACCATGCGGGTCTCCGAGCAGATCGACGCGCTGGAGACCATGGCGTACAACCCCATCGCCTACCTGGTCGTCCCGCGGGTGCTGGCGGGCACGCTGATGGTGCCGGTCATCGTGATCTTCGCCAACGTGATCGGCATCACGGCGGGGTGGATCACGGCCATCAACATGCTGGACATGAGCACGCAGCAGTTCATCCGCGGGCTGCGCCTGTTCTACGAGCCGTTCGACATCACCTACTCGGTCATCAAGGCCACCTCGTTCGGCTTCGTGATCACCATCATCGGCTGCTACCAGGGCTTCAACACGCGGGGCGGCGCGGAGGGCGTGGGCGTGGCCACGACGCGGGCGGTGGTGATCAGCGGCATGCTGATCCTGGTGCTGGACGCGTTCTGGGCCGCCACGCTGCTGAAGACGTGAGCATCGAGCTGCGCGGCGTCCACAAGGCGTTCGGGCCCAAGAAGATCCTGTGCGGCCTGTCGCTGGACGTGGAGGAGGGCGAGACGGTGTCGCTGGTGGGCTTCAGCGGCGCGGGCAAGTCCGTGACGCTCAAGCACATCGCGGGGCTGCTGCTGCCGGACCGGGGCACGGTGCACGTGGACGGGCTGGAGGTGCCGAAGCTGTCGCGCGACGACCTCTACAAGCTGCGGCTGGAGATGGGGTACGTGTTCCAGTTCGCCGCGCTGTTCGACTCGCTGTCGGTGGGCGACAACGTGGCGATGGGGCTGCGCAAGAAGGGCGGGGTCAAGGAGAAGGAGATCCGCGACCGGGTGGCGGAGAGCCTGGACCGGGTGGGGCTGGAGGGGTTCGAGAAGCGCTTTCCCGCGGAGCTCAGCGGCGGGCAGCGCAAGCGGGCGGGGCTGGCGCGGGCCATCGCGTACCGGCCCAAGTACCTGCTGTACGACGAGCCGACCAGCGGGCTGGACCCGGTGACCACCGAGGTCATCGACCGGCTGATCGTGAAGATGCGCGAGGACCTGGGCGTCACCAGCCTGGTCATCACGCACGACATGAAGAGCGCGTACGCCATCAGCGACCGCATCGCCATGCTGTACGACGGGCGCGTGGTGGAGGTGGGCACGCCGGACCAGATCCGCAACAGCGCCAACCCCATCGTCCGCGGCTTCGTGGAGGGCAAGCCGGAGATGATCGAGGAGGCGGAGGCGGACGACGAGGACGAGGACCGGGCCGGGCGGGGGCACGATTCCGAGCACCACGGCCAGCGGCGCCCGCCGGGCGCCCATCCAGGGAGGCGAGCATGAAGCTGAAGAACGAGGCCGCGGTGGGCCTGGTGGTGATCCTGGGCATCCTGACCGCGCTGGCCGGCGCGGTGTTCCTGAGCGGGCAGCCGTGGAACGCGCCCCAGAAGGACGTGGTGGCCACCTTCGACGAGGTGGGGGCGCTCGCGGAGGGCAACCCGGTGGTCTACCGCGGCGTGAACGTGGGCCGGGTGTCGGGGATCGAGCTCTCGCCCCGCGGCACGGGCGTGTACGTGACCATGGCGGTGACGCCGGACCTGCAGCTCCCCCCGGACGCGGCGGTGCTGCTGGCCTCCGCCTCCATGTTCGGCGACTGGCAGGCGGAGATCATCTCGCAGGCCAAGTACCCGGACCTGGAGTTCACCACGGCGCCGCGGCGGGGCGTGCTGCCGGGGGCGGCGCTGCCGGACATCAGCGAGCTGACGGCGGTGGCGGCGCGCATCGCGGCGGACATCGAGACGCTGTCCGCGCGCATCCAGATCGCGTTCACCCCGGAGACGGCGGTCAAGATCCGCGAGACCATCGAGAACGTGGAGGAGGTCAGCGACCAGCTCAGCGGCTTCATCGACCAGCAGACGCGCGTCTACGGGCAGGTGGGGCAGAACGTGCTGGCCACAACGGCCAACATCCGCCAGGCGTCGGGCAGCGCGCAGGCGGCCATGGAGGAGATGCGCGCCAGCCTGCGCAGCGGCGACATCCAGCAGACCATGGCCAACGCGCGCCGGGCCAGCGCCAACCTGGAGGCGCTGAGCCGCCAGCTCAGCAGCGCCACGGGCGGCCTGCCGGCGCTGATGGCGCGGGCGGACACCACGCTGGGCGCCTTTGGCCGCACGGCGGAGTCGCTGAACACGACCATCGCCGGGCTGCAGCCGGCGCTGGAGCAGGCGGGCCCCACGCTGGCGGAGGCGCGCAGCGCCATCACCAACTTCAACGCGCTGCTCACCAGCCTGCAGAACAACCAGGGCACGGTGGGCCGCCTGCTGCTGGACCCGGCGCTCTACGAGGAGACGCAGCGCCTGATCACCAGCATGCAGCGCCTGATGGCGGACATCCAGGCGAACCCGGCCAAGTACATCGGCGAGGTCCAGGTGTTCTAGGGGACAGGTTACAGGGGACAGGTTACAGGTTACAGCCGGCGGTCCGGCGCGGAGGCCTGCTCCCACGCGCTTTTGCAGGCTGTCACCTGTCCCCTGTAACCTGTAACCTCAGCCGGCAGCCGGCGCGGAGGCCTGCTCCCACGCGCTTATGCAGGCTGTAACCTGTCCCCTGTAACCTGTAACCTCGGCCCCGGAGCGAGACCCGCGTCCAGCACCAGACCACCCCGCACGCGAACCCCATGCTGCTCGTCCAGAAGTACGGCGGAACCTCGGTCGGCACCCCGGAGCGCATCCGGGCGGTGGCCGCGCGCGTGGCGCGCGCCCGCCGCCGCGGCGACGACGTCGTGGTCGTCGTGTCTGCGATGGGGGATTCCACCGACGAGCTGATCGCGCTGGCGGAGCAGGTGGCGGAGGGGGACCCCACCTCGCGCCACCCGCGCGAGATGGACATGCTGCTGACCGCCGGCGAGCGCATCTCCATGGCGCTGCTGGCCATGGCCATCCGCGGCGAGGGGGCGGACGCGCGCTCGCTGACCGGCAGCCAGGCGGCCATCATCACCGACACGCACCACACCGCCGCCCGCATCCGCGAGGTGCGCGCGGACCGCGTGCGCGCGGTGGTGGACGACGGCTGCGTGGCCATCGTGGCCGGCTTCCAGGGCGTCAGCACGGAGCGCGAGATCACCACGCTGGGGCGCGGGGGGTCGGACACGACGGCGGTGGCGCTGGCCTGCGCGCTGGGCGCGGACCGCTGCGAGATCTACACGGACGTGGACGGCATCTACACCGCCGACCCCCGCCGCGTGGCCGGCGCGCGCATCATCCCGGTCATCACGCACGAGGAGATGCTGGAGCTGGCGTCCGCGGGCGCACAGGTCATGCATCCCCGCGCCGTGGACATCGCGCTGCGCTACGGGGTGGACCTGCGCGTGCTCTCGTCCTTCGGCGACGACGACGACCCCGAGCGGGGCACCCTCATCACCCGGCCCGAGAAGATGAAAGAGCTGGAAGAGCTCGCCGTCACGGGAATCACCTCCGCCCCCGGATACGCGCGGCTGCTGCTGCGCGGCCTGCCCGCGGGCATGGACACGCCCACCGCGCTGCTGGGCGCCCTGGCGGACGCCGGCGTCAGCGTGGACACCGTGCAGGAGGCGCCGGACGCGGACGGCCGCATCCTGCTGCAGCTCACCGTCACCGACGACCGCCTGCCCACGGCGCTGGAGACCGCGCGCCGCGTGGCGGGCGAGCTGGGCGGCGGCGCGGTGGAGGAGCGGTCGGGGCTCACCCGCATCACCCTGGTGGGGCGGGGGATGACCGGGCGCCCCGGCGTGTACGCCCGCGCCTACCGCGCGCTGTCGGACGCGGGCGTCGCGGTGGAGGGCGTGTCGACGTCGTCCATCTCCATCACCCTGCTGGTTGCGGCGGACGCGGGCGATGCGGCGCAGGAGGCGCTGCACGCCGGCTTCGGGCTGGAGGTGGCCCGCGGCGCCGCCCTGGCCGCGGCGGGCTGAGGGGAGGCGGACGATGCACGTCGCGCTGCTGGGCGCCACCGGCGCCGTGGGACGCACCATGCTCCAGGTGCTGGCCGAGCGCGGGCTGCCCGTGGAGCGGCTGACCCTGCTGGCCTCCGCCCGCTCCGCCAGCCGCGAAATCGAGTGGGGCGGCCGCGCCTGGACCTGCGCGGAGCCCGCGGAGGGCTGCTTCCGCGGGGTGGACTTTGCCCTCTTCTCCGCCGGGGCGGACCGGTCGAAGCGGTGGGCACCCGTCGCCGCGGCGGAGGGCGCCATCGTCGTCGACAATTCCTCCGCCTGGCGCATGGACCCGGAGGTGCCGCTGGTCGTGCCGGAGGTCAACGCGGAGGCGGCGGAAACGCGGCCGAAAGGGATCATCGCCAACCCCAACTGCTCCACCATCCAGATGGTGGTGGCGCTGGAGGCCATCCGCCGGGCCGCCGGTCTCACGCGCGTGGTGGCCACCACCTACCAGTCCGTCAGCGGCGCGGGCGAGACGGGGCGCGACGCCCTGCGCGCGGAGCTGGCCGGGGAGGTGGCGCCATCGCCCTTCGCGCGGGCCATCGCGGGCAACGTGATCCCGCACATCGGCGACTTCGACGGCGAGGGGTGGACGGGCGAGGAGCGCAAGATGATCCAGGAGACGCGCAAGATCCTGGGCCTGCCGGAGCTGCCCGTGGCCGCCACCTGCGTGCGCGTGCCGGTGGACGTGGGGCACAGCGTGCAGGTGATGGTGGAGACGGAGCGGGAGATGGGCGCGGAGGAGGCGGTGGGCGCGCTGGCGGCGTTCCCCGGCGTGTTCGTGGCCAGCGCGGACGCGAGGTATCCCACGCCCATGGAGGCCGCGGGGCGCGACGAGGTGTTCGTGGGGCGCGTGCGGAAGGACCCGTTCCTGCCCCGCACGCTGCACCTGTGGGTGGTGGCGGACAACCTGCGCAAGGGAGCGGCGACCAACGCCGTGCAGATCGTGGAGGCGCTTGCCGGTGCCCAGGCGACGGCGCGGGGGTAGCGCCCGCATGCGGGCGGTCGTGGAGACCAGCGCCGGCGGCGTCATCTACCGCTGGCGCGACGGCCGCGCGCACGTGCTGCTGATCCGCGATGCGTACCACCACTGGGGCTTTCCCAAGGGCCACGTGGAGGCGGCGGAGAGCGCGGCCGACGCGGCGCTGCGCGAGGTGGCGGAGGAGACCGGCCTGTGCCAGCTCCGCCTGGGGCCGCGGCTGCGCACCATCGACTGGTTCTTCCGCTTCCGCGGCAAGCTGATCCACAAGTACTGCCACTTCTTCCTGATCGAATCTCCCGAGGGCGACACCTGCCCGCAGGCGGAGGAGGGCATCACCGAGTGCGTCTGGCTGCCGCTGGACGAGGCCATCGCCAGCATCAGCTACGACAACGCGCGCGAGGTGCTGCTGCTGGCCCGCGCGCAGCTCGCGCACGAGCCCGTGCCGGAGGGGTGCGTGCCCGTGGCGCCGGGGGTCGCGGAGGGCTGAGGGATGACGGCGCGGGCGGGCGTGGAGGCGGTGGTGATCGACGCCGCGCGCCGGCGGCGCCTGGTGAGCCTGACGGACCGCAAGGGCAGGGTGCGCATCGTGGCGCCGCACCTGGTGTTCGTGACCGGCCTGGGCGAGCGCCGCATGCACCTGTGGCAGGTGGGCGGGCACAGCTCCGGCGGCGTCGCGACCGGGTGGAAGAACGTGGACCCGGAAGACTTCGCGGAGGCGGAGGTCCTGGACGCCGAGTTCATCCCGCAGGAGGACTACAACCCGGACGCCTTCGACCACGTCGTCTTCGCCATCCCCACCCGCGACGGCCGCCAGCGCGAGCCCGACGCGGAGTAGGCTTCCGCGCGGGGAGCCGACGGCCGCGCGAGGGCGTGCGCCCCCACCCGGCCTCGCATTACTCGTCCACCCTCCCCCAAGTCTGGGGGAGGGTTCTCGGTCTACGAGCGAAACCAGCCTCCGCGCGGTTCAGGTCTCCCCCTTTCCGCGCGCCGCGTGCGCCGGCCCTGACGGAGCACGGAGGTCTGGCGGGCGCGGGGGGAGGGGGCCGGGGGGTGGGGCCTCCGCTGTAGAACGCCGCCCCGCCTCGCGTGACTGGCCGGGGGCTCGCGCGTCTGCTACTGTATCTCCTGCCCGCTTTCATCCCGCCCGATCCGATCATCCCCGGTGGCCTGGCCAGGATCGCCATGGCGCCGCCTTGCTGCTCGCACCGCTGCCGTACCGCTCATCCAGCCTCTATCGCGGAACGTCGCTCGCTCTCAGCCCGTGTACTGGGCGCGCGCTCCGCAGGACCCGCCAGGGAGTCGTGATGCGATGGACCGACGTTCGTGACGCGCCGCGCCCGCGCCTGCCCGGTGCCGGCCTGCCGCGGGTGATGGCGCTCGCCGCCGTGCTGGCTGCCCTCGCGCCGCACACCGGGATGGCGCAGGGAACGCCCGCCGTGCCGCCGGCCCCCACGTCCCCCACCACGGGCGATTCCGCATCGAGCCCGAAGGTGCTCGAGACCCCGCCTCCGCAGCGCGCGGTGCAGGCGGTGGAGGTGGAGGCGGTGCCTCCCGCGCGCGAGGGGGGGCGCTCCGCGGCCGCGTTCCCGGTGTCGCGGACGCTGGAGATGCGCTCCACGGCGTACTGCCTGCGCGGGACCATGCGGACCGGTGTGCGCGTGCGGGACGGCATGGCCGCGGCGGACCCGTCGGTGCTGCCGCTGGGGTCCGTGGTGCGGCTGACGCACCCGGACGGGCGGCTGATCGGCATCTTCGTGATCATGGACACGGGCGGGGCGGTGCGCGGCAACAAGATCGACATCTGGCTGGCCAGCTGCCGCGAGGCCACCGACTGGGGCACCCGCCGCGTCGTCGCCGAGGTGCTGGCGATCGGGAAGGTGTAGGCCCTCACCCTGCGCGGCCCGCAGGCGCGCGACTGTCGTCGCGTCCTGCGGGCCACGCTGTCCCTCTCCCACAACTGCGTGGGAGAGGGAGAACGGTGGTGCGCGGGGCGCCCTGCCGCGCGCACCGACGCCCCCGTAGATGTTGGGTCTCAGCAGATTGCGCTGACACCCGTCTTGCCCGCATCATCCAGGCGAGAGCCTTCCTTGCGTCACGCATCAGCGCGCGGTGTGGGCG
>DASTLD010000547.1:0-2797 GCA_035715345.1 Longimicrobium sp. | reverse complement strand
GCCCGGCGCGGGTCTCCACCCACCGCTCCGCGCCGTCCGGCCGGCGCACCCGGTACTGCTCGCGCACCGGCACGCCGTCGAACGCCGCGAAGAACGCCGCGCGCACCCGGTCCCGGTCCGCGGGGTGGATGGGCTGGAAGGCGCGCTCCACGTCCGCGTACAGCCCCTCGACGGGAATGCCCCACACGTCCTCGAAGGCGGGGCTCACGTACACCATGCGCGGGCCGTCCGCGTCCGCCTGCGCCACCCAGAACACCTCGCGCACGGCGGCGGCGAACTGGTGGAAGAGCACGCCCGCCTCCGCCAGCGCCAGCTCGTCCGCGCGCCGGGTGGTGACCTCCTGCGCCACCACCACGAACCACGCCTCCTCGGGATCGTCCAGCACGTTGACGCCCGAGCCGTGCACGGTGCGGAAGGTGCCGTCCCCCGCGCGCACGCGCAGCCGCTCGTGCACCAGCCGGCTGGGGTGCGCGCGCAGCTCGTCCAGCCAGCGGCCCAGGCGCGGCCGGTCGTCCGGGTGCACCAGCGCCGCGGCCGGCGCCCCCGCCAGCCGCCCCGTGGGGCCCAGCGTGGGCTCCGCCGCGGGCGACAGGTGGCGCAGCGTTCCCGCGGCGTCCACCACCGCCACGAAGCCGGGTGCCTGGCGCAGCAGCGTGGCGAGCTGCCCCGGCGTCAGGCGCCCCCCAAGCCCTTCCTCGTTCCGTCCCCTTCCGTTGCCGGACCGCATGCTCCCTCCGCCGCCATGCGCGCGATCTGAGACCCGCATCGAAACGCAGCAAGGCGCAATTCCGGTTCCATCCGTTTCATCAAAATGCGGCATAATTCCTGGAAATTTCGTCTCCCGCCACCGCTTTTATGCAGTCCACTGAGTACACTCTTCACAAACCTTTTTCACGCGTGCTAAAAAAGCCGCGACTGCCAACGGATTGGCAGCGCGGCTGTCGGGAAAGGGGGGCGGCGCCCTCACGTCGGCGGTGCGCACGCTAGCGGACGCGAACTTCTCGTGCGTCCGGCGGGTGGGGCAGGCGGAAGAGGGCGGTGGCCGGCCGGGGCGTCGCGTTCATCCGGGCGAACCGGTGCTCGCGCACCCCCTTCCCCCGGGGCGCGACGGGATCAGCGTCGCGCGGCCCGGGAAGTACGTGGTCCGGCTGACCGAGGTCCAGCCCGCGGGGCTGGACGGGACCACCGCGTGCCCCAGTACTTGTCCTTTCCGTGTCCCGTTCCTCCCGCCGCACCAGCTGTAAATGTTCGCACGAATCGTCGTAAGTATCTGTAGAGATGGTGTTTGTATCGTGTCTCTCCGGTTGCCGCATCAGGCGTATTTCCTGCACGAAAAGGGACTTCCACTGCTCGTGCCCGCCCGGCCCCGGGCCCGGGATCAACCATCCCCACTCCCTCCCGAGCTCGCGACCGGATCCCCTCCCTCCAGCGCAGGAGAGTCGCCATGAGCTTCGCGATCAAAGGCAAGGTCATCGACGAGAGCACGGGGGCGGGCGCCCCCGGGGTTCGTGTGGAGGCGTGGGACTCGGACCACGTGAGCGACGACTTCGTCGGCTGGGCGGTGACCGGCGCCGACGGCGGGTTCGCCATCGAGTTCAACGAGGTGCTGACCGCGGAGCTGTACGACGTCTGGCCCGACCTGTACTTCCGGGTCTACCAGTCGGGCGTGCTGCTCTTGAGCACGGAGCACGCGATCTCCTGGAACGTGCAGTCGCCCCTGACGGAGGTGACGCTCGTCATCCCGCGCTGTCCCACGCAGCCCCCCTGCGTTACGCGGGACATCTACCTCAAGATCGAGCGGGTGACCGACTACAGCACCGTGCGCCCCACCGCGGAGAAGCTGGCCCCGCACATCCAGTACGGGCGCGACTGCATGCGCTTGGAGGGCCACGAGAACGGGCTGATCCCGGAGGCGGAGATCGAGGCCCGCTCCCTCACCGCCGTGGTCTACCGCGAGTACCTGGACTCGGCGTACCTGGTGCCCAAGCCCGACAAGCTGATCCTGGCCGACATCAACGAGCCGCCCTTCCACCACCGCGTGCCCGGCACGGTGATCTACACCCGCGCCTGCGAGCGGCTGAAGATCCACGTGTGGAACACCGACGACGTGCCGCACTCGTTCCACGTGCACGGGCTGCGCTACGGCATCGATTCCGACGGCTCCTGGCCGTTCGGTACGCAGAACCACCACGACGTCCGCTCCGACGCCATCTGCCCCGGCCAGACGTTCACGTACCTGTACGACGTGACGGAGAAGATGCGCGGGCCGTGGCCCTTCCACGACCACACGCACCATCACGCCAGCAAGATCGAGCGGGGGCTGATCGGCGGCATCGTGGTGCTGGCGCCCTGGGAGCGGCCGCCGCGCTGCTTCCGCTACCCCGCGCTGCTGCTGGAAGAGCTGTATGCCGGCGTCCTCCAGCGCGAGGGCCTCACGGACGTGAGGGTCGCGCTCCCGGAGCACCTGCTGGTGGCGGACCACGACCACGCGGAGGTCCAGCCCGTGGAGGGCGGCGCGCAGGAGACCGGCGGCCACACGCACACGCACACCCACGAGGGCGGCGTGCACGCGCACGACCGCGAAAACCGCGGCGGGGGCCGCGCGCACGGCCACGAGCAGGGCGCCGGCCACGCCCGCCACGAGGCGGAAGGGGCCGGCCACGGCCACTCCCACGAGGCGGCCGCCGGATCCCGGCAGCCCGTGGCGGAAGGCGGCGCCGTCACCGCGCCGGAGGAGTCGGCGGAGGGGGGCGCCGTGGTGGCGCCGGAGGAGGGCGGGCTCAACCAGGACGAGCGG
>DASTLD010000546.1:0-4401 GCA_035715345.1 Longimicrobium sp. | reverse complement strand
GGGTCGGCGAGGAACGAGCCGGGGAGGGGGCCTCCGCGCACGAGGGGCACCCACCACCGATCGAGAACCCCGTGCGTGCCTACTGGTCGATCACCTGCGCGCCGGCGGGCGGGGTGAAGGAGAAGAGCGCGTCGGAGAGGGAGTGGTTGGTGCGCACGTTCCGCAGCTCCACGCGGCGACCGGAATCGTTCTCCTCCGTCATCTCGAAGCGCCGCACCATGTGGTCGTCCTTGTCCACCCAGATGCGCAGGCTGCGGTAGCCCGTGCGCTGGCGCGGCACCAGGTTCAGCACCCACACCGGCTGCCCGCCCACGGTCTCCTCGCCCGCCAGGGTGGCCACGAAGCGCTGGTTGGCGTTGGCCAGGAACTGCTGGTGCAGGTCCACCGCCTGCCCGCCCGCCGCGATGCCGGTGCGGATCACCTGGTCGCGGTCCGTGCTGGGATAGTACATCCAGAAGTGCCGCCCGTCCGCCACGATCACGTCGCCGGCGGGGTCGCTGAAGCGCATCAGGAAGCGGTCGGGCTTACGCTGGTACAGCTTGCCCGCGCTCCGCTGCGTCTGGTTCAGCAGCGGGATGGTCAGCGTCTGCGAGAAGTCCGCCTCCATGGAGCGGATGCCGCCGGCCGCGCGCTCCACCCGCGTCAGGATCTCCGCCGCGCGGTCCTCGCTCTGCGCGGGCGCCGCTGCCGCCGGCGCGCCGGGCTGCCCCGCGGGTGCCGCCGCCCCTCCCGGCGCCGCCGCCTGCCCCCCGCCCGCCACGGCCGGAGCCTGCCCGGCCCCGAGCGCTGTATCGCCCCCCGCCGCGACGGCGGCGGGCGCCTCACCCGGGCGGGCGGGCGCCTGCGAGGCCGGGCGCGCGGCGGCCTTCTCCTTCTCCGGGGCATCGCCCCCGCCGCAGGCGGCCAGCGCGGCCAGCGGCAGGAGCAGGAACGTGCGTGCGTGCTTCTTCATCATCGATCGGAAACGGGTTACCGGCGTGGCGCGACGAGGCGCTGCGTACCCGCCCCGCGCAACCCGCGTTCCTGCCCACCCGCACTTTCGCACTTTCGCACTTTCGCACTTTCGCACTCACGCACTCACGCACTCACCACGACCCGCTGGACCCGCGGCCGGAGCTGCTTCCCCCCGAATAGCCCCCGCCCGAGGAGCCGCCTCCCCCGGACCAACCGCTCGACGAAGACGAGCCGCTGAGCGACGAGCCGCTGGACTCGCTGCGCTGGAGCCGCGGCAGGACGATCGTGTCCTCGTCGTGCCAGCCGCAGTGGCGGCAGTCGCGCGTGACGCGCTCCAGGCCGGACGACGAGTAGGTGGCGGGCGAGATCGTCTGATCATGCCGGACCACCGTGCGGTAGCCGCAGCTTCCGCATGCCTCGCGGCGGCGCAGCAGCGAGGGATAGCGCTTGACCACCGTCTTGCGGCAGGTGGTGCACGACCAGACGTCGTAGTCCACCGAGCCCATCACCTCCTCCAGCTTGCGGCCGGAGTCCAGGTGCACGTCGTCGGCGGTCTCGGAGAGCCGCTCCATGCGGTTCAGGCAGTGCTCGCAGCGCCGCGGGCGGTGGCGCAGGTACAGGTACACCCCCAGCGCGGCGATGCCCAGCGCCACCACCCCCACGATGAGCAGCGAGTCGCGGGGGATGAGCGGCTCGCGGTACACGTCCGGAGCGCGCGTGCGCGGCGGGGGGATGTAGTACTCCTCGCGATCGGCCGCCGGCGCGGGCTCGACCGCCGCGGCGGAGGAGGACACGGCGGCCGAGGCCGGCGCCGGCGCGGCGGGCCCGCGGAACGCGCGGGCGATGGCCATGACGCCGTCCACCAGGCCGCCGGAGTAGTCGCCGGCGCGGAAGCGGGGCACCATCACCCCTTCCATCACCTGCTGCATACGCGCGTCCTGCTCCGGCGGCACGCCGTCGCCCAGCTCGATGCGGGCCCAGCGGTCCTGCACCGAGAGCAGCACCAGCACGCCGTCCTGGCGCTGGCCGTATCCCAGCTTCCACGCGTTGTAGACCTGCGTCGCGAACGCCTCGCGCGCGTCCGGGCTGCCGCCGTGCGCCGCGACGGACGGCACGGTCAGCAGGCGCATCTCCACGCCCGGCGCCGCCCGCAGCGAGTCCATCAGCGCGCGGATGCTGCCCTCCTGCGCCGGTGACAGCACGCCCGCCAGGTCGGCGATGCCGTCGCCCGGCTCCTCCGGCAGCGTCTGCCCACCCAGCGGCGCCGCCATCAGCAGCACGGCCAGCGTGAGGACGAAGTTCTTTCGCATCGGTTGCCCTCGGGATGAAAGCGAGTGCGGGATCGAGCGGTGCGCACCTCGGCCGCATGCAGGGTAAGACGGCCGCGGCCCAAAGAAGTGCCGCGTACCGGACGCGCGCAACCGTCTCATCCCCCCTCCCGCACTTTCGCACTCACGCACTCACGCTCTCAAAAGCGGAGGGGCCGCACCCTCGCGGGTGCGGCCCCTCCGGACCGGCGGAAAGCGCGGAGGCTTACAGCCCGCTGGCCAGCGACTGGCCGGTGATGGCGCGGTACACGTTCAGGCGGCCGTTGCCGAACGTGGTGTCGTAGCCCGCGGCGCCGATGTCGTCGGCCGACGACTCCAGGCGGGCGCGGAGCTGCGCGCCGCGAAGGCCGGTCTTCGAAGCCACGACGCCCGCGGCGCCGGTGACCTGCGGAGTGGCCATCGAGGTGCCCTGCATGTAGCCGTAGCCGTTGCGCAGCGCGCTGTAGATGCCGGCCTGCGACGACGTGTTGCTGTACAGCTCGCCGCCCGGGGCGCTGATGTCCAGGCCCGTGCCCCACTGCGAGTAGTACGCGCGGCCGTCCTGCCAGTTGGTGGCGGCCACCGAGATGGCGTTCGGGTCGCAGGCGGGGCAGCCCACCGTGGAGGTGTTGCTGTTGCCGGCGGCCGCGATCACCAGCACGCCCTTGCTGGTGGCGTAGGCGATGGCGTCCTTCTCACCCTGCGACTCCGTGGTGCCGCCCAGCGACAGGTTCATGGCCACCAGGCCCGGGTAGTCCGCCGCCGCGCGGATGGCGCTGGCGATGGCCGACAGCGGGCAGCCGCGCTGGCCGCAGACGCGCTGCACGTACACCTTGACGTTGATGCCGGCGCCGGTCACGCCGCCCACGCCGACCGTGCGGCCGGCCATGGTCCCGGAGGTGTGCGTGCCGTGGTCGTCGGTGTCGGTCGGGTCGTTGTCGTTGCTGTACCAGTCCTTGCCGGCGATGAGCTGGCCGGGCAGGAACTCCGTGTGCGTCATGTTGACGCCGGTGTCGATGCTGCCCACCACCACCGGCGAGCCGCCGGCGCCGATGCTCTCGATGCCGTCGATGTCCGCGTCGGCCGTGGAGATCTTGGAGGTGACGGTGCCGCTGCCGCCCTTGGTGTAGGTGATCGTCAGGTTGCCGGGGTTGTACAGGGCCCACAGGCGGCTGTCGATCGCGGTCGGCTTGCGCAGGTAGTTGGGCTCCGCGTACTCCACGTTCGGGTCGTTCTCCAGGCGGGCCGCCAGCATGCGCTCGCTGCCGCGCGCGGTGCGCAGCACGGCGAAGGCGTTCTTGTAGCCCATGTGGCCGATGGAGGCGCCGTACGCGCCGGCCTGGGCCGCCACGTTCACGCCGCTGCGGAACTTGACCACCACCTCACCGGGAACCACTTCCTCGGCCTGCGCCATCTGGATCTGCTCCAGCGCGGGCTCGGCGCGGCCGGCCAGCGTCGGATCCGTGGTGTCCGAGCAGGCGGCCAGCGCCGCCACACCCAGGATTCCGGCGGCAAAACGGGTACGGTTCATCTCGCGTCTCCCTCAAAATGATGAGAAGGTGGTCAGGACGACCCAGGGCGGAACGGGACGTTCGCATCCTGTTATTGCGGGATGCGCATCGATAAGGCAGGCCCCGCGCCAAAAAGGGTGCGACGAAAACGGCCCCTAAACCACGGCCTGGCAATCACTTAAATCACAAGGCCTCAAAGGTGCGCCAGCCCTGCCGGGGGCGCGCCGCACCAGAACGGTGCACTTGATCGGGGCGGACTGCTCCCCGCAGGGGTAGCAGAAGACCCCGGGATCACCCGGGTGCGGCGTCCGCCTCGGGGATGCCCCAGATGGAGGGGGTGCCCAGCTCCACGCTGTTGCCGGCGGGGTCGCGGAAGTAGAGCGAGCGCCCGCCGCCGGGCCAGTCGTGCTCCGCCTCCACCGCCACGCCGTGCGCGGCCAGGTGCGCACGCCAGGCGGGCAGCTCGTCCGCGCGCGCCGCGAAACAGACGTGGCCGGAGCCCGCGGCCCCGTGACCGGGCACCACCCCGCCCGCGCGCGTGGCCGCGGGGTCGAAGACCAGGAACACGCGCGCGCCGCAGCGGAAGAAGACGTGGCGCCCCGGCACGCGGGTGATGTCCTCCAGCCCCA
>DASTLD010000545.1:0-4372 GCA_035715345.1 Longimicrobium sp. | reverse complement strand
GCGCTACCCGCGCGACCCCGCCGAGGCGGGGATCCACGACGACCGCTCCACCATCCAGCCGGGCGACCGGGTGGTGCTCGTCGTGGAGAACGACCCGCACTTCGCGCGCATCCTGCTGGACATGGCGCGCGAGAAGGGGTTCAAGGCGCTGGTGGCCATGGACGGCGAGACTGGCCTGGAGGTGGTGCGCGACTACCGGCCGGACGCCATCACCCTGGACATCGACCTGCCGGGCATCGACGGGTGGACGGTGCTGGACCGCCTGAAGCACAACCCGGAGACGCGCCACATCCCCGTCCACATCCTCTCCGGGGTGGGGCAGCGGCAGCGCGGCCTGCGCCAGGGCGCCATCAGCTACCTGGAAAAGCCCATCAGCCGCGAGGCGCTGGACAGCGCGTTCGAGCGCATCTCCACCTTCCTCTCCGACGGCGTCAAGCGCCTGCTGGTGGTGGAGGACGACGAGACGCAGCGCAAGAGCATCGTGGAGCTGATCGGCGAGGGCGACGTGGAGATCACCGCGGTCGGCACCGCCGAGGAGGCCCTGCAGCGCCTGCAGGAGACTCACTTCGACTGCATGGTGCTGGACCTGGGGCTGGGCGGCGAGGACGGCTTCGGGCTGCTGGAGCGGGTCAAGTCCACGCCGGGCCTGCAGGACCTGCCCACCATCGTCTACACGGGCAAGGACCTGAGCCAGGCGGAGGAGACGCGCCTGCGCCGCTTCGCGGAGAGCATCATCATCAAGGACGTCAAGAGCCCGGAGCGGCTGCTGGACGAGACCGCGCTGTTCCTGCACCGGGTGGAGACCAACCTGCCGGACGAGAAGCGCCGCATGCTGGAGCAGCTCCACAAGGCGGACACCGTCTTTGCCGGCAAGAAGATCCTGGTGGTGGACGACGACGTGCGGAACATCTTCTCGCTGACCAGCGTGCTGGAGAGCCAGGGGATGAACGTGGTCTTCGCGGAGAACGGCCGCGACGCCATCGAGGTGCTCAAGGCCAACCCGGACGTGGACCTGGTGCTGATGGACGTGATGATGCCGGAGATGGACGGGTACGAGACGACCCAGGCCATCCGCGGCATGGAGGGCTTCCAGGACCTACCGGTCATCTCCCTGACCGCCAAGGCCATGAAGGGCGACCGGGAGAAGAGCATCTCCAGCGGCGCGTCGGACTACATCACCAAGCCGGTGGACGTGGACCAGCTGCTGTCGCTGATGCGGGTCTGGCTGTACCGGTAGGGGACAGGGGACAGGTTACAGGGTACAGCCTGCAGGGCGGCGCGGGGGGATGGTATCGCGCCGGGCCCGCGGGCTGTAACCTGTCCCCTGTAACCTGTAACCTTTTTCGCCAAGCACGGGGTTTGCCGTCTGCCGGAACGACCGGCACGACCAGGCCCATCCCCGGAGAAGCGGTACGCGGTGTCACCAGGCGCGGCAGTGGCAGGACCAACCGAGGGTGCGGCGGCCGCGGGGCCGGGGCGCGTGGAGCTGCCGGACACCCCGGCCACCTATCCGCGCGAGCTGGAGAAGCTCGAGGTGGAGCTGCTCCTGGAGGGCGTGTACCGGCACTACGGGTTCGACTTCCGCAGCTACGCCTACTCGTCGCTCAAGCGGCGGCTGTGGAAGCGCATCGGGCAGGAGGGGCTGCGGACGATCTCCGAGCTGCAGGCGCGGGTGCTGCACGACCCGGCGCTGATGGAAAAGCTGCTGCTGGACCTTTCCATCAACGTCACCGCCATGTACCGCGACCCCGGCTTCTACGCCGCGTTCCGCGAGAAGGTGGTGCCGCTGCTGCGCACCTACCCGTTCATCCGCATCTGGCACGCCGGGTGCTCGACGGGCGAGGAGGTCTACTCCATGGCCATCCTGCTCCAGGAGGAGGGGCTGTACGACCGCGCCCGCATCTACGCCACCGACATCAACGAGGTGGTGCTGCACCGGGCGCGCAGCGGCATCTTTCCGCTGGAGAAGATGCAGGAGTACACGCAGAACTACCTGCGCGCCGGGGGCACGCGGTCGTTCTCGGAGTACTACACGGCCATGTACGACGGCGCGCTCTTCAACTCCGCGCTCACGCGCAACGTGGTCTTCTCGCAGCACAACCTGGTCACCGACGGCTCCTTCGCGGAGTTCAACGTGATCGTGTGCCGCAACGTGATGATCTACTTCGACCGCAAGCTGCAGAACCGGGTGCACGGGCTGTTCTACGAGAGCCTGGCCCGCTTCGGGATCCTGGCGCTGGGCAACAAGGAGACGCTCAAGTTCAGCGACTACGAGGACAAGTACGAGGCGCTGGACACCCGCGAGAAGATCTACCGGAGGGTGCGGTGAACTCGGACACCGCCCCCGGCTACCGCCTGGTGGTGATCGGCACCTCCGCGGGCGGGCTGTACGCCCTGCGCACGGTGCTGGCCGGGCTGCCGCACGACTTTCCGCTGCCCGTGGTGGTGGTGCAGCACCGCGCCAAGGAGAGCGAGCACCTGTGCGAGCTGCTGCAGGAGTGCTCGCCCGGCACGGTGCGCGAGGTGGTGGACAAGCAGGGCGTGGAGCCGGGCGTGTTCGTGGCCCCGCCGGACTACCACCTGCTGGTGGAGGACGGCTACTTCTCCCTTTCCGTCGACGAGCCGGTGCGCTACAGCCGGCCCAGCATAGACGTGATGTTCGAGTCCGCCGCGGACACCTACGGGATGGACGTGATCGGGGTGGTGCTCACGGGCGCCAACCAGGACGGCGCCAGCGGCCTGCGCCGCATCGTGGACGCGGGCGGCCACGCGGTGGTGCAGGACCCCGGCACCGCGGAGGTGCGGGTCATGCCGCTCTCCGCCGTGCGGGCCGTGCCCGAGGCCTGCGTGCTGCCGCTGGAGCAGATCGGCGCGCACCTGGCCGGCATCCACGGGCGGCGCGTTCCCCCCTGCAACCCGGTGGCGGCATGAGCGGCGCCGCGCCCCGGGCGCGCATCCTGATGGTGGACGACCGCCCCGAGAACCTGATGGCGCTGGAGGCCATCCTGGAGCCGCTGGGGCACGAGCTGGTGCGCGCCAACTCCGGCGAGGAGGCGCTGCGCCAGGTGCTGCTGCACGACTTTGCCGTCATCCTGCTGGACGTGCAGATGCCGGGCATGAACGGCTTCGAGACGGCGCAGCTCATCAAGAGCCGCGAGCGCTCGCGCTTCACGCCCATCATCTTCCTGACCGCCATCAGCAAGGAGGACCAGTTCGTCTACGCCGGGTACGAGGTGGGGGCGGTGGACTACATGTTCAAGCCCTTCAACCCGGACGTGCTGCGCTCCAAGGTGGCCGTCTTCGTGGACCTGTACCTCAAGACGGAGCAGCTCAAGGACCAGGAGCAGCGGCTGCGCGAGAGCGAGATCCGCGAGCTGGACCTGCAGCACCGCGCGCGGCTCATGGAGAGCGAGGCGCGCCTGGCGGAGATCGTGGGCTCCGCCATGGAGGCCATCGTCACCTTCGGCGAGGACCGCCGCATCACCCTGTTCAACTCCGCGTCGGAGCGCACCTTCGGCGTGAAGGCGCGCCGCGCGCTGGGACGCCCCTTCGACGAGCTGCTGGCGGAGGGCGACCGCCCGCGCCTGGCGCAGATCTGCGTGGAGGCGGCGGAGCGCGCCGCGTCGCTGCGCGAGGGGAGCACCACCATGCCCCCGCAGGGCGTGCGCGAGCACGCGCTGATGGGCCGCCGCGCCAGCGGCGAGGAGTTCCCGCTGGAGGCCAGCGTCTCCTGCCTGCAGCTCGACGCGGAGCGCGTGTTCACGGTCATCGGCCGCGACGTGAGCGAGCGCAAGCGGGCGGACGAGGAGCTGCGGCAGCAGGCGCTGCACCTGGCGCGGCAGAGCGAGGAGCTGCAGCGGCTCAACGAGCAGCTCCAGCACCGCCAGCGCGAGCTGGAGAACGCCATGAGCGCCCGCAGCCGCTTCTACGCCAGCATGAGCCACGAGCTGCGCACGCCCATCAACGCCATCCTGGGCTACAGCTCGCTGCTGCTGGACGACATCTACGGGCCGCTGACGCCGGAGCAGGCGCGCGGCATCGAGCGGGCCAACGCGGCGGCCAAGCACCTGCTGGAGCTGGTCAACGACATCCTGGACCTGTCCAAGATCGAGGCGGGCAAGCTGGACCTGGAGATCCAGACCGCCAACTTCCCCAGCGTGGTCCACGACCTGTTCGTGACGGTGCGGCCGCTGGCGGACGAGCACGGCAGCGAGCTGTCGCTGGAGGCGGAGGGCGAGGTCACGGTGACCACGGACCCGCGGCGCGTGCGGCAGATCCTGCTGAACCTGCTCTCCAACGCCATCAAGTTCGGCGAGGGGAAGCCGATCACCGTCTGCTGCAAGCCGCTGGACGCCGGCGGGGTGGAGGTGGA
>DASTLD010000544.1:0-5105 GCA_035715345.1 Longimicrobium sp. | reverse complement strand
GAGGGGGCCGGGGGGTGGGGCCTCCCGCGGAGCGCCGCCCATCGAGGCCACCCGAACACACCGTAGGCCGCCCCTGCCGGTCCCCCGCAGACGCCTGCGCCCGCTCGCCAGCCCGGCTCCCTCCCCTATCCCGCTCCGCGGGGGAGGGGAGGGGGGCTACTGCGCGTCGTGCTTCTCCGGCTCGGCCGGCGTCCCCTTCGCCGCCCCGGGCTTCCTGCGCAGGTCCGGGCGGCGGTTCGTGGTGCAGTGGTTCTCGTAGCACTGCTCGATCACCCGCACGCACTCCCCCGGGCTGTCCGTCACCACCACCAGGTCCACGTCCTCGGGCGAGATCTTGCCCTCCGCCAGCAGCGTGTTCCGCACCCAGTCCAGCAGCCCCTTCCAGTACGCGCTCCCGAACAGGATCAGCGGGAAGTCGCGCACCTTGCCCGTCTGGATCAGCGTCAGCGCCTCGAACAGCTCGTCCAGCGTGCCGAACCCGCCCGGGAAGATGACGAACGCCTCCGCGTACTTCACGAACATCGTCTTGCGGACGAAGAAGTACCGGAAGTTGATGGCCACGTCCACGTGGGGGTTGATCCCCTGCTCGAACGGCAGCTCGATGTTGCACCCCACCGACAGCGCCCCCGCATCGCGCGCGCCCTGGTTGGCCGCCTGCATGATGCCCGGCCCGCCGCCGGTGATGATGCCGAACCCCGCCTGCCCCAGCAGCCGCGCCGTCTCCCGCGCCTGCGCGTAGTAGGGATCGCTCTCCGGCACCCGCGCGGAGCCGAAGATGGTCACCGCCGGCCCGATGCGGGCCAGCAGGTCGAACCCCTCCACGAACTCGCCCATGATGCGGAAGACGCGCCACGGGTCCGTGTCCGTGAAGTGGACCGCGTCCGCCGTCTCCGGCGACTGCAGCAGCCGCTCGTCCTCCGTGGCCCCGCCCGTCCGCTGGGTCGCGTTCAGCGTGGGGTTGTCCTGCTCGGGCTGCTGCACCTCGGCCTCGTCCGCCATCTGCCCGTCCGTGCGGGTGGCTGCGCCGCCGGCGGGCACCGGCGGGGAGGGCTCAAGATAGACCGCGCATCCCCCGCCGCAACCGCCGGGGCTCGCGTGGCGCCCGCCGCGGCACCATACTGGCGGAGGTGAGACGACCCTTGGACACGGATGATCGGACGGGGATGACGAAGATGCGGATGCGGGCGGGCCTCCGCCGCGCGTTCTGGACGGCGATGCTGGCGACGACGGCGGCCGGGTGCCGCGACCGCGCGCCCGCGGGCGATGGGGGAAAGACGGTGGACGGGCCCGCCGCGGCGGGGACGATGGCGCTGGAGCTGTCCGTGCCGCGCGAGGCGGCGTGGAACCAGGAAGACTCCGTGCGCGTGACCGTCGTGAACGGCACCGGCGCGCAGGGCCCCGCCGCGCGGCTCGAGCTGTTCGTGCAGTTTCCCGTGGACGTGCGGGTGGACTCGGCGGCGGGCGAGGACTCCACGCTCGTCTCGTCCGGCGAGGGCACGCGCAAGGCGTTCGCCGTGGCGCCGCTGCCGGCGGACGGGCGCGCGGACTTCGCCCTCGGCATCCGCACCCCGCCCGCGGGGCTGGAGCGGCGCGGCGCGGAGTACGACGGCCGCGACCGCTTCCTGGTGCGCGCGCGGCTGGTGGACGCGTCCGGGCGCGAGCTGGCGCTGGCGCAGGACACCATCCGGATCCTCGCCGGCAGCGAGGTGGTGGCGGGGGGGTGCGGGGGCGTGCGGGACGTGGCCGTCAGCCGCTACGGCATCGGCCCCGTGCGCCTGCGCACCGCCGCCTCCGCCGTGCGCCAGCTCTGCCCCGAGGCGCGCGACACCGCGTGGAAGAGCACGGAGGGAACGGACGAGCGCGGGCTGACCGTCGCCGTGGCCGGCAACCCCGTGCTGCTGGTGACCGTGCGCGACACCGTCACCCGCATCGTGGTGGAGAAGCCGGGGTTGAAGACGGGGGCAGGCGCGGCGGTGGGCTCCACGCTGGGCGAGCTCCGCGCCCTCTACGGGCGCGCGTGCGCGGGCACGGCGGAGGGGCGCGTGGCGGTGTGGTTCCCCGCCGCGCCGGGCGTCAGCTTCGGGCTGGACCCGGCGGACACGGGCGGCTGGGCGGACGGGCAGGACCCCGCCGCGCTGCCGGAGGCCGCGCAGGTGAAATCTTTCTGGGTGCGCGACGGCAGCGACGATTGCCCCGCGCGGGAGGAGCGATGAGGATACCGATGGCGGTCCTGGCCGACGAGGCCAACATCTCGCAGGAAGGCAAGCTCAACCTGATGGGCATCTTCGACCGCATTGCCGCGGCGGAGTTCCCCGTCGTACACCCGCGCATGGTGTTCGCCTTCCGCGTGGAGGGCGACTTCAAGGACAGCGGCCGCATGTTCCCCGTGCGCGTGCGGCTGGTGGACGAGGACGAGCAGCCGCTGTTCGAGGCCGCGGGCGAGATGATGGCGCCCATCGTGCCCCCCGGCGAGTTCTCCACCGCCAACCAGGTGTTCGCGCTGGTCGGCGTCCAGTTCCCGCACCCGGGCGTCTACAAGTTCGTCGTCAGCGTGGGCGAGACGGACCCGCTGGAGACGCCGTTCCTGGTGCAGCAGGCCGCGCCCAACGACTCCAAGCTCAACTGACCCCGATACGACCATGACGATGCGCACGCGATCCACCGCATCCGCCGCCCTGCTCCTGGCCCTGGCCGCCTGCGCCGCCGGACCGGACCCCGACGCGGGTCTCGCCGCCGCGCCGACGCCCGCGTCCCGGGCACCCGCGCCGCCGTGCACGCCCGGCAACGGCGGCATCACGCTCCCCGCCGGCTTCTGCGCCATCGTGTTCGCGGACACGCTGGCCGGCGTGCGGCACCTGGCCGTCGCTCCGAACGGCGACGTGTACGCCGCGCGCGCCGGCCGCCGCGACGGGCCCGCCGGCTCCGCGCTGGCCCTGCGCGACACGGACAACGACGGCGACGCGGACCTGGTCCAGGCCTTCGGGACGCTGGGCGGGTCGGGCATCGAGATCGCGGGGGACTGGCTCTACTTCGGCGCCAACGACCAGGTGGTGCGCTGGCGCCTGCAGCCGGGGCAGCTCGTCCCGGCGGGGAGCCCGGAGGTCATCGTCGGCGGGCTGCCGGTGGGCGGGCACGCGGCCAAGGGCATCGCGCTGGACGGGCGGGGGAACCTGTTCGTGAGCATCGGCTCGCGCACCAACTCGTGCCAGGTGGCGGACCGGCAGAACGCATCGCCCGGCGAGGACCCGTGCCAGGAGCTGGCGGTGCGGGCGGGCGTCTGGCGCTTCGACGCCAACCGCCCCAACCAGGCGCAGGCGGACGGCGAGCGCTGGGCCACGGGCATCCGCAACGGCATGGCCATCGCCTGGCACGCGGGCGAGGGGGTACCCTTCACCGTGTCGCACGGCCGCGACCAGCTCTTCCAGAACTGGGGCTCCAGCTTCACGGAGGCGCAGAACGACGAGCTGCCGTCGGAGGAGATGTTCCGCCTGGCGCGCGGCACGGACGGCGGCTGGCCGTACTGCTTCCACGACCGCGCGGCCGGCCGCAAGGTGCTGGCGCCCGAGTACGGCGGCGACGGCCGGCAGGTGGGCGGCCGGTGCCAGGACAAGGCGGCGCCCGTCGTCGCGTTCCCCGCGCACTGGGCGCCCAACGACCTGCTCTTCTACACCGGCAGCAGCTTCCCCGCGCGCTATCGCGGCGGCGCCTTCGTGGCCTTCCACGGCTCCTGGAACCGTACCCGACAGCAGGGCTACAACGTCGTCTTCGTGCCCTTCCAGGGCGGCCGCCCCGCGGGCCAGTTCGAGGTCTTCGCGGACGGCTTTGCGCCCAACCCGTCGGACCAGCAGTCGCGCCGCCGGCCCACGGGGCTGGCGATGGGGCCGGACGGCTCGCTGTACGTGGCGGACGACGCGCGCGGCCGCATCTGGCGCATCGTCTACACCGGCCAGCGCTGAGCGGCGGGGGATGGAGGAGATCCGGGTCCGCACCACGCGGCGCACGGAGTGGGTGGAGATCACGGACCGCGTGGCGGAGGTGGTGTCGCGCGGCGGCGCGGCGGAGGGCGCCGTCGTGCTGCAGAGCCTGCACACCACCGCCGCGCTGACCGTCAACGAGAACGCGGACCCCGACGTGGGCCACGACGTGCTGGGCAAGCTGGACCGCCTGGTGCCGCGCGAGGAGGCGTTCTACCGCCACGCGGAGGGCAACAGCGACAGCCACCTCAAGACCAGCTTCTTCGGCCCGTCGCTGACCGTGATCGTCAGCGGCGGGCGGCTGGTGCTGGGCCGGTGGCAGGGCATCTATCTCTGCGAGTTCGACGGGCCGCGCGAGCGCCGCGTGGCCGTGCAGCTCCTTGCCGCCCGCTGACCCGGCCGTGCCCGCCCCGCCCTCTCCACTGATCGGCATGCTGCGCCTGGCCGCCCGCGGCATCCGCGCGCGCGGCCGGCCGGCGCCCGCGGACGTGGCCGCCCCGCGCCACCGCACCGCCCGCGAGCGCGCCGGCCTGCGGGCGGACCCCGCGCGCCTGGCCGCCTACCTGCGCGCCACCGCCGGCGACCGCGTCGCCGCGTTCACGGGGCAGGGCGCGGTGCTGCCGCCGTTCTTTCCCGCCACGTGGGAGCTGGGGCTGGGGCTGGAGATGCTGTCCACGCTGGAGCATCCCCTGCCGCTGGGCGCCGTGGTCCACGCCGCCAGCGAGGTCACCTGGGCGCGCCCCATCGGCGTGGACGACGCGGTGCGCTGCCGCGTGGAGCTGGACCGCGTGGAGCAGACCAAGCGGGGGCTGAAGCTGACGGTGCTGGCGCGCAGCTGGACCGGCGCGGGGCAGCTCTGCACGGAGTCCACCGGCACGCTGCTGATCCGCACCGGCGCGTCCGGCGAGAACGGCAAGCGTGAGCGGCGCGCCGAGCCGCCGCCGTCCGGCGAGTGGCGCGAGGTGGAGCGCTGGCACCTGTCCGCCGCCGCGGGCCGCCGCTACGCGCGGGCGTCCGGCGACTACAACCCCATCCACCTGTGGCCGCTGACGGCGCGCGCCTTCGGCTTCCGCGCGCCCATCCTGCACGGCTACGCCATCGCGGCGCGGGCGGCGCACGGCATCGTCGCCA
>DASTLD010000543.1:0-5761 GCA_035715345.1 Longimicrobium sp. | reverse complement strand
CATGCGCCGGCGCCCACGTCACGCACTGCGCCTCGCAACAACCGCCGCGGACGCTGCCGCGCACGCCGGTGCCCGCCCCCGCGCCGGCCCCGTCCGCGCAGGTGGACATCACGTTTTCCCAGCCGCGAAGTCATTCGCCGGGCGGCGAATGCGCCGGCGCCCCCCACGGGCACTGCCGCCTCCGCATGCAGTCGGCGAAGGCCGACTTCACGTTTTCGTTGCCGCGAATTCATTCGCCGGGCCCCCGCGCCGGCGCCCGCCCTCCCGCGCGGCTCATCGCGGGCATCTGCTCGCTCCTGCTCGCCGCCTGCACACCGGCCTCGGCGCCGTCTCCTGAACCGGGTGATTCGGAATCGGCCCCATCGCCCGCTGCCGTCGTTGCCGGTGCCGTGGATGGCGCCGCACCGGCAGCGCAGGCGGTGGTGCTGGACGACTTCGAGAGGATCGAGGGGTGGAGCGCGCATCCGTCGGAGGGGGTGGAGCTGAGGATCTCGCAGGACAGCGGGTTCAGCGGGAAGGGGATGCGGCTGGACTTCGACTTCCGCGGCGGCGCGGGCTACGCCATCGCACGGAAGGCCATCCCCCTGGACCTGCCCGCGAACTACGAGTTCAGCTTCCGCATCCGCGCGGACGCGCCGGTCAACGACCTGGAGTTCAAGCTCATCGACCCCACCGGCGACAACGTCTGGTGGGCCAACCGCCGCCGCTTCGAGTACCCCCGCGAGTGGACCCGCCTCCGCACGCAGAAGCGCCACATCCAGTTCGCCTGGGGCCCCCGCGGCGGCGGCGATTTGGAGCGCCTGGCGCAGCTCGAGATCGTGGTCACCGCCGGCACCGGCGGGCGCGGCACCGTCTGGATCGACGACCTGGCCTTCCGCCCGCGCGAGGCGCCGTCGCCCTACACCGGCACCCCCGCGCTCACCGCCACGGCCGGCGCGGAGACGGCGCGGCTGGCGATGGACGGCGACACCGCCACCGCCTGGCGCGCGCCCGCCGGGGAGCAGGCGCTGACGGTTGACTTCGGACGCGAGCGCGAGCTCGGCGGGCTGGTGATCCACTGGGACCGGCACACGCCCGCGCACCAGTACGTCGTGGAGACGTCGGTGGATGGGCGGGCGTGGGAGGGCGGCTACGCGGTGCGCTTCGGCCGCGGCGGGCGCGCGCCCATCTACCTGCCGGAGAGCGAAGCGCGCTACGTGCGCCTGCGCCTGCTGCTCGGCCCCCGCGAGGGCTACGGCATCCGCGAGGTCGAGGTGCGGCCGGTGGAGTGGTCGCTCACGCCGAACGCCTTCTTCACCAGCCTGGCCGCCGAGGCGCCGCGCGGCACCTATCCCCGCTACCTGGCCGGCGAGCAGTCGTACTGGACCGTCGTGGGCGTCAACGGCGACACGCACGAGGCCACGCTCAACGCCGACGGCATGCTGGAGACGGGCCTTGGCGCGCCCTCGCTGGAGCCGTTCCTCTCCGTGGAGGGCCCGCCCCCCGGCGATCCCGCCCTTCCCCGCGAGCCGGGGGCACGGGTCATCACCTGGGCGGACGCCACCGCCACGCAGTCGCTGGCGGACGGCGAGCTGCCCATCCCGTCGGTGGCGTGGGACGCGGACGGGCTGCGGCTGACGGTGACCGCCTTCCCGGAGGGCCGGCCGGAGGCGTCCACCGTCTACGCGCGCTACCGCGTGGAGAACCGCGGCATGGCGGCGCGCCGCGTGGTGCTGGCGCTGGCGCTGCGGCCGTTCCAGGTGAATCCCCCCTGGCAGTTCCTGAACGTGGGCGGCGGCGTGGCCCGCATCCGCACGCTGGAGGAGCGCGCGGACGGCATCTACGCCGACGGCGTGCGGCGGGTGGTGCCGGTCACGCCCGGCGGCGGCTTCACGGCGTTCCGCTTCGACGACGGCGATCCCGTCGAGCACCTGCGCTTCAATGTCTGGCGCGTGCTGCCGGACGCCACCGATCCGCGCGGCTTCGCGTCCGGGCTGCTGACGTGGCCGCTGGAGCTGCCCGCCGGCGGGGCGCGCGACGTCGTCGTCGCCGTCCCGCTGCACGACGCGTCGCCCGTGGCGCGCGCGGGGGACGCGGACGCGGCGGCGGCGCTCGCGGGGCGGCTGCTGGCGCAGGCGGAGCGCGGCTGGCGGGCGGAGCTGGGGCGCTTTCACCTGCGCCTGCCCGCGGCCGCGCACGGCGAGCGCATCGCCCGCACGCTGCGCAGCCAGCTCGCCTACATCCTGGTCAACCGCGACGGACCGTCCATCCAGCCCGGCTCGCGCGCCTATGACCGCTCCTGGATCCGCGACGGCTCGCTGACCAGCGCCGCGCTGCTGCGCCTGGGGCACGCGGCGGAGGTGCGCGCCTTCGCGGAGTGGTACGCGCCGCACCAGCGCGCCAGCGGCTACGTGCCCTGCTGCGTCAGCCTGCGCGGCGCCGACCCCGTCCCCGAGCACGACAGCCACGGGCAGCTCGTCTACCTGGTCGCCGAGTACCATCGCCTGACCGGCGACAGCGCGTTCCTGGCGCGCATGTGGCCGCACGTGGCGCGCGCCGCGGCGTTCATCGACACGCTGCGCCACCAGCGCATGACGGACGAGTACCGCACGCCGGAGAAGCGCGCCTACTTCGGCCTGCTGCCCGAGTCCATCAGCCACGAGGGGTATTCGGCCAAGCCGATGCACTCGTACTGGGACCAGTTCTTCGCGCTCAAGGGGCTGGAGGACGCGGTGTACGTGGCACAGGTGCTCGGCCGGGCGGACGACGCCGCGCGCATCGCCGCCAGCCGCGACGCGTTCCGCCGCGACCTGGCGGCTTCGCTGGCGGCGGCGATGGCCATGCACCGCATCAACTATCTGCCCGGGTCGGTGGAGCTGGGCGACTTCGACGCGACCTCCACCACGGTGGGCGTCAACCCGCTGGACGGGCTGGGCTTTCTGCCGCGCAAGCCGCTGGAGCTGACCTTCGAGCGCTACTACCGCGAGAACATCCGCGCGCGGCTGGACGGCGGCGCGTGGGAGGCGTACACGCCGTACGAGTGGCGCACGGTGGGCACCTTCGTGCGGCTGGGGTGGAAGCAGCGCGCGCACGAGGCCATCGGCCTGTTCCTGCGCCACCAGCGGCCGCCGGCGTGGAACCACTGGGCGGAGGTGGTCTTCAGCGACCCGCGCGCCCCGCGCTTCATCGGCGACATGCCGCACACCTGGGTCGGCTCCGACTTCATCCGCTCCGTGCTGGACCTGTTCGCCTACGAGCGCGCGGGGGATTCGTCGCTCGTCGTTGGCGCCGGCATCCCCGAGGCATGGGTGATGGCGGAGCCCGGCGTGGAGCTGGGCGGCCTGCGCACCTGGTACGGCCCGCTCTCGCTGCGCATGCGCGGCGCGGGCGACGTGGTCCGCGTGCGCGTGGGCGGCGGGCTGCGCGTGCCTACGGGCGGTGTGGTGGTGCACTCGCCGCGCGACCGCGCCGTGCGCCGCGCCACGGTGGACGGCGTGCGCGTGCCCGTCGCCATCCCCGGAACCGTCACCGTCCGCCGCGTGCCGGCGGAGATCGTCTTCGAGTACTGATGGATTCCACGCATTCCGGCATGGGCCCCGGCGCGCACCTGCTCTCCAACGGCCGCTACTGCGTGCTGGTGACGGCGGCGGGCGGCGGCTGCTCAACCTGGGACGGCTTCGCCCTGACGCGGTGGACGGCGGACCGCACGCGCGACTGCGACGGCTTCTTCGTCTACCTGCGCGACCTGGACACGGGCGATGCCTGGTCCGCCGGCTACCAGCCCACCGGCCGCGCGGCGGACGCGTACGCGGCGGACTTCGCGCCCGGGCTGGCGATGATCACGCGCACCGACGGCGAGGTCGAGACACGCACGGAGGTCTGCGTCGCGGGCGATGCGGACGCCGAGCTGCGCCGCATCACCCTCACCAACCGCGGCGCGGGCGTGCGGCGCATCGAGGTGACCACGTACGCGGAGCTGGTGCTGAACACCGCCGCGGGCGATGCGGGACACCCCGCGTTCTCCAAGCTGTTCGTGCAGACGGCGGACGAGCCGGGCGGGGGGCTGCTCGCCTGGCGCCGCCTGCGCAGCCCGGACGACGCGCCGCTCTGGCTGGCGCACCGGCTGCTGGGCCCCGCGGGTGACCCGCAGCACGAGACCGACCGCGCGCGCTTCATCGGCCGCGGGCGCTCGCTCGCGTCGCCCGCCGCGCTGGACGGCGATGCGCGGCTTTCGCGCACGACGGGGAACGTGCTGGACCCGGTGTTCAGCCTCCGCCGCACGCTCGTGCTGCAGCCGGGTGCGTCGCTGTCGCTGGTGGCGCTGCTGGCGGCGGGGCCCACGCGCGACGAGGCGATGGCGGCGGCGGAGCGCCTGTCCCCGCCGGCCGCGGTGCGCGCCGAGTTCGAGCGCGCGGCTGCGCAGACGGAGGCAGTCCCGGGATCGCTCGCCGTCCCCGCGGCGTGGCTGCGGCACATTGGGCACCTGCCGCCGCCTCCCACGTCGGGCGATGAGGCGGCCGCGCGCTACCGGCCCGCATCGCCCGCGGCAGCCGCATCACCCGAAGGCGATCCGCCGGGATGGGGCGACGAGGAGCTGCGCTTCTGGAACGGGGTGGGGGGATTCGGCGCGGATGGGCGCGAGTACGTCATCCGCCTGCGCGACGGGCGCGAGCGGCCGCCGCTGCCGTGGACGAACGTCATCGCCAACGAGCAGGCGGGGTTCATCGTCTCCGAGAGCGGCGCGGCGCACACGTGGGCCGCCAACAGCCGCGAGAACCGCCTGACGCCGTGGTCCAACGACCCCGTGTCGGACCCGCACGCGGAGGCGCTGTACCTGCGCGACGAGGACGCGGGCGACTTCTGGTCCCCCACGCCCGGCCCGGTCCCGGGCGAGGGGCCGTACGAGGTGCGCCACGGCTTCGGCTACACGGCGTGGCGCCACGCGGGGCAGGGGCTGGCGCAGGAGACGGTGACGTTCGCCGATGCCCGTCACCCCCTGCGTTTCGTGCGGCTGCGCATCACCAACCGCGGGGACGCGCCGCGGCGGCTGTCGGTGTTCTCGTACGCGCAGTGGGTGCTGGGCGGGCTGCCGCAGGAGAGCGGGCAGCACGTGGAGACGGAGCTCGACGCGGCCGGCGGCGCCCTGTTCGCCGCCAGCCGCCGGCGGGGCGAGTTCTCCGGCCGCGCCGCGTTCGCCGCGGTGGTGGCGCCGCCGGGGAGCGACGTGTCGTGCACCGCCGACCGCGGCGCGTTTCTGGGCGCCTACGGCAGCGCGGAGCGGCCCGCGGCGGTCCTGCGCGGAGAGCGGCTGGACGGCCGCACGGGCGTGGGCCTGGACCCCTGCGCCGCCTTCCAGGTGCCCCTGGTGATCGCGCCCGGCGCCACGGCGGAGGTCGCCTTCCTGCTGGGCGAGGCGCGCGACGAGGCGGCGGCGCGCGCGCTGGTGGAGCGCTATTCCGGTGCGGAGGCCGTCGCCGGCGCGCTGGACGAGGCGCGCGCCGCGTGGGACGGGCTGCTGGACCGCGTGCGGGTGGAGACGCCGTCGCCGGAGATCGACCTGGCGGTCAACGGGTGGCTGGCGTACCAGAACCTCGGGTGCCGCATCCAGGCGCGCTCCGCCTTCTACCAGTCCGGCGGCGCCTTCGGCTTCCGTGACCAGCTCCAGGACTCGTCCGCGCTCGTGTATCTCGATCCCGCGCGGACGCGCGAGCAGATCCTGCTGCACGCCGCCCACCAGTTCGTGGAGGGCGACGTGCTGCACTGGTGGCATCCGCCGCTCAGC
>DASTLD010000542.1:0-3155 GCA_035715345.1 Longimicrobium sp. | reverse complement strand
CGCCCGCGGGCGCGCGGCCGTCCGCGGGGGTGCCCCCGCCGCCGCCGCTCTCCGCCTGCCCCACCGCGGCCTCCGGCATCACCGTCGTGGTCTCGCCCGGCACGCCGCCGGCGGGCTCGGCGGAAGGCGCCGGCGCGGCGGGAGCGGCCGCGGCGGCGCCGGCCTCCGTCTCGATGTAGGCCACGATGGTGCCCACCTCCACCGTCTGCCCCTCGTTGACCACGATCTCGGCCAGCGTTCCGGCCACGGGCGAGGGGATCTCCGCGTCGACCTTGTCGGTGGAGATCTCCATGATGGGCTCGTCGCGCTCCACGCGCTCGCCCACCTTCTTGCGCCAGACGGAGACGGTGCCCTCGGCGATGGACTCGCCCATCTGGGGCATCGGGACTTCTACACGGGCCATCGGTCGGGTCCTGTCGCTGTTTCGGAAAGCTCTGAGTGCCGAGGTTACAGGTTACAGGGAACAGGTTACAGCCTTCAACGACGCAGTTCGCAGGCTGTAACCTGTAACCTGTCCCCTGTCCCCTAGTAGTTAGCGAGCCAGCGCGCCGCCTTGACCACGTCCTCCACCTGCGGCAGAAAGTAGTCTTCCAGCGGCGGCGAGTAGGGGACGGGCGCGTCCACGGCGGTCACGCGCTGCGGCGGCGCGTCCAGCCACTCCCACGCCTTCTCGTTGACGCGCATCGCGATCTCGCCCGCGATGCCGCCGGTGCGCGTGTCCTCGTGGACCACCAGCAGGCGGCTGGTCTTCTTGACCGACTCCACGATGGCGTCCTCGTCCAGCGGCAGCAGCGTGCGCAGGTCGATGATCTCCACCGACAGCCCGTCCTCCTTCTCCAGCTGCTCCGCCGCTTCGGCGCTCTTGTGCACCATCGCGGCGTAGGTGACGATGGTCAGGTCCTTTCCCTCGCGGTGCGTGCGCGCCTTGCCCAGCGGGACCACGTAGTCCTCCTGCGGCAGCACCTCGCGCAGCTGCGGGCGGCGGTACAGCGCCTTGTGCTCGAAGAAGAGCACCGGGTCGTCGTCGCGGATGGCCGCCTTGATCAGGCCCTTCGCGTCGTACGGGTTGGACGGGTAGACGATCTTGAGCCCGGGCGTGTGCAGGAACGCCATCTCCGGGTTCTGGCTGTGGAACGGCCCGCCGCGCACGCCGCCGCCGCTGGGGCCGCGGATCACCATCGGCACGCTGCCGCTGCCCCGGTAGCGGCTGGTGGCGATGTAGTTGGTGATCATGTCGTACGCGCAGGAGATGAAGTCGATGAACTGCATCTCCACGATGGGGCGCATCCCCATGTGCGCCGCCCCCGCCGCCGCGCCGGTGAAGCCGATCTCGCTGATGGGCGTGTCCACCACGCGCGTGCTCCCGAAGTGCTCCAGGAAGCCCTCGGTCATCTTGAAGGCGCCGCCGTAGACGCCGATGTCCTCGCCCAGGATGAAGACGCGCTCGTCGCGCTCCATCTCCTCCCACATCCCCTCGCGCACGGCCTCCAGCAGGGTCACGGGCTTCCCCTGCGCGGTCAGGCTCACGCCTTCGGGCTTCTGCTTGGTCGCGGTCGCCATGTCGTTCGGTTCAGCCGGCGATGGTTCAGGCTCGGGAAGGGTCGGGCGGGTCGTGCCGGGTCCACGGCGCGTTGACCGGGCGGTCGGAATAGACGTCCACCAGCGTCTCCTCCGGCTCCGGCAGGCCGCTCTGCTCCGCCTCCGCCACCGCCTGGTCCAGCTCGCGGTCGATGTCCTGGTCGATCGAACGCAGCTCGTCCGCGGTGGACCAGCCGTTCTCGATCAGCGCGGCCACGTAGCGGTCGATGGGGTCGTTGCTGGCGCCCCAGCGCTCCACCTCCGCCGGGTCCACGTAGCTCTGGCTGTCGTGCTGCGCGTGGCCCTTGCGGCGGTAGGTCATCACCTCGATCAGCGTGGGCCCGCCGCCGGACCGGGCACGGTCCACCGCGCGCCTGGCCACGCCGTAGACGGCCAGCATGTCGTTGCCGTCCACCTGCTCGCCCGCGATGCCGTAGCCCGCCGCCTTGTCCACGAACGCCTTCGCCGCCGTCATCCCGCTCGTCGGGGTGGAGTACGCCCAGCGGTTGTTCTCCACGATGATCACCAGCGGCAGGCGCTGCACGGCGGCCAGGTTCACGCCCTCGTGGAACGCGCCGGTGGAGGTGGCGCCGTCGCCGATGTAGACCATCCCCACCCGGTCCTGCCCGCGCTGCTTGAAGGTGAGCGCCACCCCCGCCATCACCGGGATCAGGTCGCCCAGCGGCGAGATCTGGCCGATGAAGCCGCGGTCGAAGTCGGTGATGTGGATGTTGAGCTCCTTGCCGCGCGCCAGGCTGTCGCCCTTGGCCATGTACTGGCGGACGACCTCCACGGGCCTGGTCCCGATGGTGAGCATGGAGCCCAGGTTGCGGATCAGCGGGCTCAGCATGTCGCCGGTGCCGTCGTCGCGGCGGCGCAGGGCGTAGGCGCTGGCCACGGACTCGCCCTCCTGGCCCAGCGAGCGGAACAGGCCGCCGATCACCTTGCTCTGCTTGAAGAGCAGCTCCAGGCGCTCTTCCAGGCTGCGGGTCAGCCGCACCAGCCGGTACATCTCCAGGAGCTGGTCGCGCGACAGCCCGTGCGGGATGGCGGCGGCCCGCGGCGCCTTCGTGGTCTTGGCCATCGGTGGTGATGCCGTGTCTCGTGCGCCCGGGCCTGCACCGGCCGGGCGGGAAACGGCACAACTTGCCGGTCGCGTCCTGCCCCGTCAAGCGAGCAGCGGGCCCTTCGCCGAGCATGGCAGAGGTGCGCTCGCGGGCGGAGGCCCCCGCCCTGCTCGTTCCTCGCTTCCCCTCCCCCGCGGAGCGGGAGAGGGGAGTGGGTTCCGTGTGCGGAGCGGCGTTCTACCGCGGGAGGCCCCACCCCCCGCCCCCTCCCCCCGCGCCGCACCGACGCCTTCGCGGGTTGCGGGCCTTGGTGCGCGCGGCGCGTGGAGAGGGGGAGAACGTCCGCGCATCGCCGCGCGTGCGCGCACGGGACACGGTGACCGCGCCCAACCCGTCGGCGCAGGTCGACATCACGTTTCGTAGCCGCGAATTCATTCGCCGGGCGCCCCCACGCCGGCCTCTTCCCTTTCGCCCCGCGCACCCTCCCCGCCCCCGCGCCGGCCCATCCCT
>DASTLD010000541.1:0-28640 GCA_035715345.1 Longimicrobium sp. | reverse complement strand
CTGCACGCCAGGGGCATCCCCCCCGCCGCCGAGGCGTGGCTGCGCTCCTGGTGGGATTTTCCCGCGCATGACCGCTTCGGCATCGGCCACACCATCAGCATTCGCCCCGGCCAGCCCGGACCTGCCTCAGGGGATGCCGCCGCCGCGCCGGTCACGCTGCCCGGGGTGGAGATGCCCTGCCGCGCGCTGGGCGACGGGGCCTGGGAGATCGGCGGGCCCGGCGCGGGCGTGCGGCTGCGGATGGACGAGCGGGAGAGCCGCATCGAGGGATGGGGATGGGAGGGCGGCGTCTACCCCGCGCTGTTCGCCGCGATCTCCGAGGTGCTGCGGGCCGGCGGGCTCATCCCCCTGCACGGTGCGGGGATCGTGCGCGGGGGCGGCGTGACGGCGCTGCTGGCGCTCAGCGGCACGGGCAAGAGCTCCACGCTGGTGCAGGCGCTGCGGGCGGGGTGGCGCCCCGTCGCCGAGGACCTGATGTGGCTCGATCCCATCACGCTCACCGTCTACGGCTGGGACCGCGGCGTGCACCTGTGGCCCGACGCGCGCGCAAGGTTCGCGGCGGACGTGGAGGGATGGGAGCCATCGCCCGAGGGCAAGCTGTTCCTGCCCTGGCGGGCGCTGGGCGTTGTGGGCCCCGCGTCGGGCCGCCTGGAGCGCATCGCCGTGCTGGAGCGCGACGCGGAGCGCGATTCCGCGTGGGAGCCGCTGCCGCCGCGCGAGGGCGTGCGGGCGCTGTGGGAGAGCATGGGCGTGCCGCTCTCCCCGTTCGCCCGCGACGCGGCCGCGCGCGAGGTGCCGCGCCTGCTGGAGCGCGTGGAGACCTGCCGCCTGGTGCTGGGGCGGACGGCGCTGCCGCTCTAGCCGCGCGCCGCCGCGGGCTCCGGCGCGCTCGCCTCGGCCGGCGCTTCGGGGGGATAGGTGAAGTTGACCTGGTAGAAGCGGCGGTTGTCGGGCTCGTTCAGCTCCCAGAGCACGCGGCCGTCCATCTCCACCCACGCATGCCCCTCGATGTCCGTGGCGCCGCGGCGCACGCCGCTCACGAAGCGCACGGGCCACCCCTGCTCCCGCAACGCCGCGTAGACCGCCAGCGACCGCACCAGGCAGTCGCCGCGCGGGTTGGTGCGCAGCAGCCGCACCGCGTGGCAGGCGCCGCGCACCAGCTCGAACCGCCGCCACGCCGCGCGCGCGTCGGTGGGCTCGGGCGCCGTCGGCGGCGTCAGCGATCCCAGCAGCCGGCGTAGGTCCGGCTGCACCCGCACCGCCCGCCGCACCCGCATCACCCGGCGCAGCATCCGCAGCAGCGATGGCGCCAGCGACGGCGCCCGCCGCAGCGCGCCCAGCAGCCGCCCCGCGCGCCCCATCGCCCCGCGCTCGGCGAAGGAGAGCAGGTCCAGCCGCCGCCGCTCCGCGCGCGCGGGGGGCGCCAGGGACAGTCGTCCCGCCGCGGGATCGCAGCGCGCCAGGAAGCGGCGCAGCGTGCCGGACGCGCCCAGCTCCCGCGCCCGCGCCAGCAGCGCATCGCGCGGCACGTCGCGCTCCAGCATGCGCATGTCGAGCGGGTCGTGCGGCTTCACCGCCCACCCGTCCGGCCCCCAGCAGCGCTGCAGGACCAGCCCCACCAGCAGCGCATCGACGGGCGCCATCTCCCGCACCCGCGCGCCCTCCCACTCCCGCGCGCGCGACGCATCCCACACCGCGCGCGTGATGCGCTCCTGCACGCGCTGCCCGGGCCAGTCTCGGTGCAGGGCCCAGCGGTGCACGTCGAGGTACGTATCCCCCGAGCGGCTGTAGAGCGAGGCGGCGCAGTGCAGCCACGGCATCCCCACCTCCGCCGTATCGCCCTCCACGATCCAGCCCAGCCCGCGCGCCACGCGGAGCGCATCGCCCGCCTGCTCCGGCCGCACCAGCACGTCCACGTCCTGGTGCGCGCGCGCCCCGGCGACCGGGTAGACGAACTCGGCCAGGTGGAACCCCTTGAACAGCAGCGGCTCGATGCCCGCGTCGTTCCAGGCGCGCAGCAGCGGCGCCAGCTCGGCCCGGATGCGGTGGTGGCGGGAGAGGAACGCGAGATAGTCGCCCCGCAGCGCGGCGCGCTCGGGGTGGCCGGGGGGGAGGGCGGTGTAGGCGTACGGCCCCAGCCCCGCGCGGTGGAGCAGGTCGGAAGAAGGCGGCGTGGCCTGCTCCGGCCGGAGCAGCCACGCCTCGAGCTGCGAAATCGGGCTCATGCGCGGCCGCGCGCCCTGGTTCCGCGCGGGGAAGACGCGCTACGCGTGGTTGCGCGTCACCACGTCCGCCGGGGTCACGACGTATCCCGTGACCTGGAGCGTGCGCGCGCTCCACGAGCCCAGCGCCTCCAGCGTGGGGCGGACGTACGGCGCGCGCGCGGCCGGCGCGCGGTTCTCGGGACGGGGCAGCGGCGACGGTGTCTGCATGCGCTCCTCGGCGATGGGGGTGCGGTCGCGTCCATCCGCCCCGCGGCGGGCGGACGGAGAACGACGCCTGGAACGGGAGCATACGCCGGGCCCGCGCCCCTCCGCAACGGGCCGGCGGCTACAGGGCCAGCGCGGCGCTGACGGCCAGCGGCTCGAAGCGGGTGCCGGCGCCGCCGCGCAGGAGCATTGCCCGCCGCTCGGGGCGCATGGGGTCCTGGTACGGACGCGGCCAGGTGACGGAGGCGAACACGTCCGCCACGCGGAAGATGCCGGAGAGCAGCAGGTCCGCCTCCGCCAGGGCCGGCCGCGCCAGCAGGTCGCCGAAGTCCGTGTACTGGTCCTCGATGAGCCGCGCCACCCGCGGGTGATAGCCCACGCGCGCCAGGAGGGCGCTGACCCGCGCCTGCCCGCGCACCGCCTCGACCTCCGTGCGCGTCAGCGGGCCCGGCCGCCCCACCAGCTCCGACGGCAGCGTGAGCATCCCCACCTCGTGGAGCTGCGCCGCCGTGTGCAGGATGTAGCGGTCCCCCTCTGGCACGCCCATCTCCGCCGCGATGTGGTCCGCGACGATGCCGACGCGCGCCGAGTGGTCCAGGACGCGCAGCTCCGGCTCGCGCAGCTCCAGCGCCATGGAGAACGCGTCCACGATGCGGTCGTGGGTGGACGCGAGCTGGCGGCGCATCCCCGGGAAGGCGGATGCGGCACCGCGCGCGTCAGCGGCGCGGCCGAGCAGCCGGCGCTGGATCCAGTCGAGCATGGGCTCCGACGGAGAAGGGGACCAGGACGTACCCCCACCGAGTTGTCTGGTGATGGCGCCCTGACGTGCGAACCCTGCACCGCGTCACGCCGGGCGCCGCGGAGCGCGGAACTGCGCGCGGCGCAGATTGCGTAAGTGCGGCGGATTCATTAGGTTTGGAGCCTCCGCCACGGCCTGGATGCGGCGGATTCCGCGGGAGTAGCTCAGTTGGTAGAGCGTCAGCCTTCCAAGCTGAATGTCGCGGGTTCGAGCCCCGTCTCCCGCTCTGGTCTACATCGAAGCCCCGTCGCGATTTGCGGCGGGGCTTCTTGCTACCCGTGCCCGAGAAGGCCAGCGGGCCGTGCGTCCTCCAGGCGCGGCATGCCACTGGTGGGCGGCTGACGGCCTGCGGTGTCGGCGGCGGGGTGCCAGGCGCAGGGCGCGGAAGGTGCAGCGGCGCCCCGGCTCCCAAAGCGGCGCCGGCCGGTGCGGTCGGGTACCGGGCGGCCCATTACCCACAACGCCGGAGGTGGAGGATGAAGCGGCTGACCCACACGGTGCGCGGCGCGGCGTTCGCGCTGGCGGTGGCCGGCACCCTGGCGTTCGGTACGGCGCAGGCGCTCGCCGCGCCGGCGGAGGCCCCGGCCGGCGCCCCGCGCTGCGACGACCGCATCTGCACCTTCCAGTGCGGCTCCGCCGGCGGGCGTGAGATCTACCGCGGCATCTGCATCTGCTGCTTGCCACGCTGAGCCAAGGGCAGGTCCCCTCCCCCGATGATCCCTGGGGGAGGGGGAAAAACCTCGAGTCGCGGAACCTCGCGTAGCGCCGCGATCACGCCCTTTCAGGACCTGATCCGGTAGCCTCACTCGCAGGCGCGGCAGGTGACGCGGCAGCTCAGGTTGCTCGTCAGACATACGACGTCATCGGTCACGCAGATTTCCAGCGTCCCCGGGCACCCGCAGGTGAAGGCCAGGGTCCGCTGGTGTGCGCGCACGGTGCCGCCGGCGTCCGCCACCTCCGCCGGCCCGGTCGTGAAGGACTCGACCTCCAGCGCGTCCATGTCCAGTTCCAGCTTGCGCATCTCACGCTCCTGCAACGGGTTGTGCGGGCAGTGGTGAGCCTTCGTGCCCGCAAGGACCCTGCCGCCGGGCTGGACGGTTCCGGACGAGAACCGCGGCTCCCGCGGCGGGTACCAGGCTCGGGTTCGAGCCCCGTCTCCCGCTTCTGAACTCGCCTTCCGGGCGCGGCCTCGCGGGAGGCCGATCTGGTTTCTGCAGAGACCTCCCACCTGCGGGACCGACAGCGGACAGGTCGTGGCATGCGTGCCTCATCGGTCCGCGTGCATGGCGGGAATTCGTGCGGCGAGCTGCGAGCCTCCGCATGCGAAATCCGCGTGATCCGACCTGGCATCCCCGACGCTCGCGGATCGTCGCTTTCCGCCGCGGGTTGGATGCGGCGGATCCCGCGGGAGTCGCTCAGCTGGTATCTCCTGCTCTGCGGAAGGGACTGGCGCTGCCATCACATAAGTGGGGAAGACTTTGGTGGAGGTAGGAGGACAGACAACCCAGGCAATCGACCCGCCCCGACGCGATGGACGATGACGTTGCGATATATATTTTCGCGAATCCGTCAAGTAGTTATCGTAGTTGTTGGCTCTCAGAGGTTTTGTCCGGAGACTCAGATGGATCTCTCAGATAAGCTCAGCATCACGATATCCCTGCTCGCCCTCTTCACCGCAGGCGGATCGTGGTGGAAGTCTCACCGCCTTGAACTGGCGCGCGACGCAGAGCGAAAAGAAGAGGCGCGGACGGCAAACGTCACGGCCTTCCGCCGTGGGTTGCACCAGCTTGTCGTGTACAATGCTGGACCCGCGTTAGCTCGTGACATCCGCGTGTTCTACGAGGGCAAGGAGATCGAACGTCATCCTGCCGTTCTCAACCGGGCAGGCCCAATTCCGGCGCTGTTACCGGGTACGGAGCACGTATATCACGTCCTCGGAGAGCAGATGTTCTCTCCGGTCTTAGCAGGCATGATAAGAGTGGAGTGGTCGCACGACGCACGCCCCCCTGGCCGATGTGAAGCCACCTTGGGCCAGGAGGGGTGAGCGTTTTTCGCATCACGGAGCTAAGCGCCCTTTCCTGATTACCGGATGAACCGCCCTCCATGCACGTGCATAGAGGGCGATTTCGCGTTTGGCCGCGCTCTCCGTGACCGTTACGTCGAGCCGCCCTGCGGGACCGACAGCGGACAGGGCGTGGCATGCGTGCCTCATCGGTCCGCGCGCGCGGCCGGGTATGCGTTCGCGTTGCGAGCCTTCCGCCGTGCGAAATCCGCTTGATCCGCCCGACATTCCCGACGCATGCGGATCGTACGTCCCCGCGCTCCGTCCGGGCCGTGGAGTGGCGCAAGTGATGCGGCGAAAACCGGAGCCGTTGCATGCGGCGCCTTTTCGCGGGGAGGCGTACAATGGAACGCATTGCCGGATTCGGAGCCGAGCGCTTTCCGCTGGAGCCGCGCTCGCCGAGGACGGAGCGGGTCGAGCGCAGCCGCATCATGCTGGCGCGCGCGCTCAACCTGCGCACGGTGGTGGCGTTCATCGGGAGCGGGTGCTCGGCGCCCCTGGGGTATCCCACCTGGCGCGAGCTGGTGGGCGGGGTGGTGCAGGCGACGCGCGAGCGGTGCCGGCACGACCCCGGCGCCGTCTCCCGGTTGGACGAGATCCAGACCCGCCTCCAGGAGCCGTCGCTCCTTTCCCGGGACCTCATCTTCTACCTGGGCTTCTGCCAGTCGCTCCTGCAGGGCGCCGGGGATGAATTCCACGAGCTCATCGCCGGCCGGATCGCGGCCGCCTCCAGGCTCGCCGGGCGGCGCCGTCCGGGCGACCACAACCCGCACCGCGCGCTGCTGCGGCTGCCCATCGACCGGTTCATCACGTCGAACTACGACTGCGAGCTGGAGGCGGCCCTGCGGGCGTTCCGGGGCTGCGCGGAGCCCCATTCTTTCACGCAGGAGCCGGAGGACTACGGCAGCGTGGCGGGCTTCGCGCTCGCCGGGATGCCCCGGTCGTGCGAGTGGGTGTTCCACTGCCACGGGACCTTTGCCCGGCCAGGCTCGATCGTGGCCACGGAGGCGGACTACCAGCGGTGGTACCTCGACCGCTCGGACCCGACGGCGGCGGCGTTCCGCCAGAGCCTGGACCTCCTGTTCGGCTCCAACCCGGTGCTGTTCATCGGCTTCGGCATGGAGGACGACGACCTGCTCCGCCCGCTCCGGGCGTTCAGCGCGCACTATCCCGACCAGAAGCCGTCGCGCCCCCTGTTCGCCCTGCTGCCGGACGAGGGAACGGCGAGGGACCACGACCGGGTGGATTCGCTCTACGACCGCTACGGGGTCCACGTCATTCCATACCGGCTGGGACGCGGGAAGACGCCGGCCGCCCGCGGCCGGGCCCTGCGCAGGGCCATCGACGGCCTGCACGACACCTGGCTCCACTACGCCGAGGGCTGGCAGCGGAAGCCGGCAATCCGTAAGGTCGACGTCCGCGTCCGCCCGCCGGAGCCGTACCGCCACTACGCCGCCGCCGTCGACGACGACGAGATCCTGGCTCCCCAGCGCACCCGTGACGACGTGGAGGGCCTCGAGAAGCTGGTCCAGGACCCCAAGACGCGCGTGGTGGTGATCAGCGGGGACGGCGGGTCGGGAAAGAGCCTGCGCGTGCTGCGGCTGCTGGACAGCCTCAAGGTGAAGCCGGGCCGCTTCAGCGGCGGGATCTTCTTCTGGAGCTCGTACTACGCGGACGACTGGCTGACCGGGCTGGACCGCGCGCTGGACTACCTGGAAGACCCACCCCGCGACGAGGAGCTCGCCAGCCGGGCCACCCGCCTGTCGCGCTTCCGCGACTGCCTGCGCAGCGGCACCCACCTGCTCGTCTTCGACGGCTTCGAGCGCCTGCTGCGCGAGTCGGACGATCCCAACACGGGCCTTCCGTACAGCCGCAGCGTGGAGCGGCTGCTGCAGGCGATCAGCGAGCACGAACACGGCAAGACGCGCAGCACGGTGATCCTGACCACGCGCCTCATGCCCCAGCCGCTCAAGGAGCTCGAGGAGCTGGGCCGCGTCCGCCGGTTCGCCATCCGGCGGCTGACCACCTCCGACCTCAAGGAAACCCCGCTCTTCGCGCCCCACCTGGCCACCGGGGAGCTGACCGACGAGGACCTGAGCGGGCTCTGCTCCCTCTGCGGCGGGCATTCGTACGCGCTCCTGCTGGCGGCCAGGTACATCCTCGGCGGCCCGCAGGCGGTCCCGGCCAGGCTGCGCACCTTCCGGTGGGAGATCTCGCGCCGCGCGCCCGACTCGCGCGTGGCCGCGGTGATCGGCCTGGCGCTGCAGGCGGCCGACGACGGGACCGGGGGCCTGGCCTCCAGGCTCCTGGAGCGGTTCGCCGTCTTCATGAGCCCCGTGGACACAGAGACGCTCGCCGTCTGCGCCTCCGCGGCGGGCGTGGGCGGATCCGCCGAGCGCGAGCGGGTGGTGCAGGCGCTGCTGGACGCCAGGCTCCTGCTGGAGGTGTCCGCCGACCCGTCGGAAGCCGCGCCGCGCCGGGGCTCCCGCCTGCTGACGGTGCATCCCATCGTCCGGGGCTACGTGTACCAGCGCCGCCACGGCGCGGAGTCGGAGGGGCTGCCGAACTTCACCCTGGCCGGGTTCACCTCCGGCAACGCCTCCTGCCACCCCGGCGACGAGCGGGGCGCGGCGAACCTGTCCGAGCTGTTCGACACGCTCTGCGCCCGCGCGTCGCAGGCCGGCCTGCCGCGCAACGTGCGCGTGTCGGTCTGCCGGGCCGCGTTCGGGCTGATGCGCTCGCGGATGGAGTCGAACACCGTTCCCCGCTGGACCAACTACCAGGAGTACGTCAAGCTCGGCGTCCGCCTGCTGTACATCGCCAAGGAGCTGTCCGCGCCGGACCTGTGGACGTACCGCGAGCGCACGTACGCCGCCGGCAGGCAGTCGAAGGACGGGATCCTCTTTCCCGACGAGCTGGCCTGGCTCTACAACGACATCGGCCTGGCGCTCTGCTCCGAGGGATACATGGCCGACGCCTACGCGCTGTGGGAGCAGGGGTACGAGATCGACCGCGTGACGGACAGCGAGGAAGAGGGAGGGCAGTACATCGTGCAGTCGCGGCTGCACATGTCGCACCTGTTCATGGAGCTGGGCCGGCTGCGCCGCGCGTCGCAGTACCTGGCCACCACGGAGCGCGCCAACGCCGTCTACGGCGATCCGGACTTCCACGCGCGCATCGTGGGCTACCGCGGGCTGCTGGCGCACCTGGCCGGCAACCTGGACGAGGCCGACGAGCTCTACGCCGCCGCGATCGGGAAGCTGGCGCGCGAGGGGCGCCGCAACCTGCGCGCGGAGAGCATCTTCCAGCGCCACTGGGCGGACCTCAAGCTGGCCAGGCGCGACCGCGACGGCGCGGAGGCCTGCCTGGAGACGGCCTTTTCCCGCGCGCGCGAGGGCGACTTCCCCGACCTGGAGGCCTACGCCCGCAAGGCGCGCGGGCACTTCCTGCGCGACCGCGACCGGCTGGGAATGGCGCAGGCGGAGTACGGCGCGGCGCTCCAGGCGGCGCACCGGCTGGGGATCAAGCGCCTGCAGGCGGACGTGCTGTCCGAGCTGTCGCGCCTGGCGCTGGCCGTGGGTGACTGGGAGACGGCGCGCACCCGCGCCGTCCAGTCGCTGATGATCGCCAACGAGCTCAGCCTGGGGCTGCGCCGCACCCACGGCCTGGTGGTGCTGGGCCTGGCCGAGGCGGCCGGCGGCAACACCGGCCTGGCCGCCAGTTCCCTGCAGCACGCGTACGCGCTGGCGGAGCGGCAGGGATACCACCTGCGCGGCCGCGAGGCCGAGGAAGCCCTGCAGCGCCTCGGCGCGCCCACCCGGCCGGAGCCGCGGACCTGATCCGCACGCCGGTTTCCACCCGCGCCGCGCCGCACGTATAATGGAGCGATCGGGGCGGGACCGGGGGGAGCACGCGTTCGGGGTTCCCCATCCATGTGCGGCTGGAGCCCAGGAGGGCAGGCGTTCATGCACGAAGAGCATCCGCGCGTTTTCATCAGCTACAGCTGGGACGACGAAGAACACAAGCAGCGCGTCCTGGAGCTGGCGCAGCGCCTGCGCCGCGACGGGGTGGATGCGTGGCTCGACCGCTTCACGTCCTTTCCCACGGAGGGATGGCCCCGCTGGATGCAGCGGCAGGTCCAGGCCGCGCGCTTCGTGCTCTGCGTCCTCACGCCGAACTACGGCCGGCGCTTTCACGGCGACACGCCGCCCGACGAGGGCCGGGGCGCAAACTGGGAAGGCTCCATCATCACCGCGCGGATCTACGACGCGGGCGGCCGCAACGACAAGTTCATCCCGGTCTTCTTCAGGCCGGAGGACGCGAGGCACGCGCCCGACCCGCTCGGCGGCTTTACCCGCGTGGGCGTGGGCGACGACGCGGGCTACGAGGCGCTCTACCGGCTCCTGACCAGCCAGCCCGACACCGTCCCCGAGCCGCTCGGCAACCGCCGCACGCTTTCCCCCACACCGCTCTCCGAGCCGGAGGTCTACCACCACCGCAACCTGGGGAGCCTGCCGCGCCTGACGCACTTCGTCGGGCGGGAGGAGCACCTGGCCACCATCGCCCAGCTGCTGGGGCCGGACGACCTCACCTACCTCATCCTGATCGACGGCCCGGGCGGGATGGGCAAGACCACGCTGGCCATCCGCGCGGCGGAGCTCGCGCCCGAAGAGCACTTTCCCCGCATCGTCTTCGCGTCCGCCAAGACCCGGGTGCTGGAGCCCCGGGGCGTGCGCCCCATCCGGGACTTCCTGGTCGCCGGGTACCTGGATCTCCTGAACCGCATCGCGCTCGAGCTGGGCCACGAGGGGCTGGGCAAGCTGGACGAGAAGGAGCGGCCGCAGGAGCTGCGCCGCATCCTGGGCGAGCAGCCCACGCTGCTGGTGCTGGACAACCTGGAGACGCTGCCGGAGGGCGACCTGGAGCGGCTGATGGAGCTGCTGAGGCACCTGCCCCGGGGCACCAAGACCATCGCCACCAGCCGCCGGCGCACGGGATACAACGCGCACACCATCCGGCTGGACCGGATGCAGTGGGCCGAGGCGGCCACCCTGCTGGCCGAGCTGAGCCGCCACTCGCCGGTGCTTGCCGCGGCCAGCGAGGCCGAGCGCCGCGCGCTGTACGAGGAGTCGGCGGGAAACCCGCTGATCCTCTGCTGGGTGGCCGGCCAGCTCGGCCGCGGGACCGGCGAGTGCCGCACCATCTCGGGGGCCATCTCGCGGCTGCGGTACGCGCCGTCGGGCGACGAGGCGCTGGAGTTCGTCTTCGGCGACCTGGCCGACACGTTCACCGTGGACGAGATGAGGCTGCTGGCGGCGCTGACGTACTTTGCGCACCCGGTGGCGGTGGAGCACCTGGCCGAGCTGGCCGACGTCGGGGAGATGCGGGCCCGGGACGTCCTGGAGAGCCTTTCCGAGCGCTCGCTGGTGACGGGCGACACGGAGCTCCGGCACTTCCTGCTTCCGCCGCTGGTCGCCGACTTCCTGCGGCGCAAGAACCCGGCGGTGGTGCGCGAGCGGGGCGACCACCTGGCCCGCTCCACCTACGCGCTCGCCGTGGACAAGGGGTACCACCACTACCACCGCTTCCGGGAGCTCGAAAGGCACTGGCCCAAGGTGATGGCCGGCCTCCCGGAGCTCGACTACGACAAGCTCCAGAAGGTCTGCGACGCGCTGACGGTGTTCCTGGACTTCACCGGGCGGTGGGACGAGAGCCTTGCCCTGGAGCGCCGGGCGGAGGACGCCGCCGGAAAGCGCGGCGACCGGTGGCGGGCGGGGTGGCGCGCCGTGCAGCAGGCCTACGTCATGTTCCGCCGGGGCGATCCCGAGGGCGTCCGCACCGCGACCGAGCGCGCGAGACGCCACTGGGCCGCGTACGAGCACAAGCCGTACGAAGCGGGCATCCTGAGCCGGCGCCGCGGGATGGAGCTGCAGCTGCGCGGCGACCTTGCGGGTGCGCTCGCGGCGTACCGCCAGGCGCACGGCCACTGGCTGGCGCTCAACCCCGAGAACGACGACATCGCCCGGGCCCTGAACGACATCGGGTTCATCGAGCAGCAGCTCGGGGAGCACGCGCCGGCCGAGGAGCACCACCGCGAGGCGCTCCGCATCGCGCTGAACATGGACTTCGCGGAGCGGATCGCGCAGTCCACCGGCCACCTGGCCGACGTGGCGCTCATCCACCAGGACTGGGTCAACGCGGAGGAGCTGGCGCGCAAGGCCGCCGCGCTCGCGCACCGGATGGAGTACCGCGAGCTGGCCGCCGCCAACTACCGGCGCATCGCGCGGGCGCTGGCCGGGCAGGGCAAGCCTGCGCGGGCGCTGGCCTTTGCCCGCGATGCCGTGGCCGCCTTCGAGCAGCTCCGCTCGCGCGAGCTTCCCGAGGCGCGGCAGACCCTGGAAGCGTGCGAGCGGGCGGCCCGCGAGGCGGCGGGCGCGCCGGTGGACGAGCAGGGGTGGCTGCGCGAAGGCGATGACGACGCGGAGCCGGACGGGGACGACCTGTACGCGCGCGCCCTGGCGCTGCAGGAGGAGGGGCGGCACGGCGAGGCGGAGGAGAAGTTCCTGGGGGCGCTGAAGGGGGTGCGTGACGCGGGCACCGAGGCCCGCATCCGGAACAGCCTGGGCTGGACGCTGCAGCGGCAGCGGCGGTGGGACGATGCGGAGGAGGCGTACCGCGCGGCGGCCGGGATCGCCCGCCGCATCGGCGACGCCGGCGAGGAGTGGGCCTCGCGCGAGAACCTGGCGCGCCTGGCGGAGGAGCGCGAGCGCGCCGCCGCCCTGGCCGTGGCTCCACCCCCCCCGCCCGGCGCTGCCGAGCCGTTCGAGGACGCCGTCCGCGCGCTCGAGCGCCAGGGCGCCGGGGCCGCCGGAGAGACGGGCGGCGTGCTGTTCTACGGCAGCTCCTCGATCGAGTACTGGCCGGCGCTGGAGAGCGACTTTCCCGGCCTGCCGGTGCTCCAGCGCGGCATCGGCGGGGCCACGCTGCAGGACTGCGTCCGGCTGTACCCCCGCCTGGTACGCCCCTGCCGGCCGCGCGTGGTGGTGCTCTACGCGGGCGACAACGACCTGGCCGAGGGCCGCACGCCGGGCCAGATCGCCGGCGCGCTCGCGGCGTTCCTCGACCTGCTGTCGCGGGACGGCTCAGGGGCCCAGGTGGGCTTCATCTCCATCAAGCCCAGCCCCGTCCGGCGCGCGCAGGACGACATCGAGGAGACGAACCGCGTCATCGCCGAGTTCGCGGCCACCCGCCCCGAGCTGAGCTTCCTGGACGTGTACCCGGCGATGCTGGGCCCGGACGGATCGCCCGACCACTCCCTCTTCCTGGACGACGGGCTGCACCTGAGCCCGGCCGGCTACGACGCGTGGAGGCGCGTGGTCCGGCCCTGGGTGGAGGCCGCGTGCGTGGGGCAGGGTGCGCAGGGGTGGCGGCCCTGACCGCGGCGAAACGGGTCCGATTGATTCGTGCGGCATTCATCCGAGCGGGAGCGGGGAGGGCCGATGAACCGCGAGTATCACAGGTGGTACAGCCACAACCTGGGCTGCGACGCGGAGCTGCTGGTGTTCGGCCACGCCGGTCCCAAGCTGCTGGTCTTTCCCACCTTCAAGGGGCGCTTCTACACGTACGAGGACCGCGGCATGGTGGAGGTGCTGCGCGGCCGGCTGGAGGAAGGCACGCTGCAGCTCTACTGCGTCGACGGCTTCGACGAGCGCTCCTTCTACAACGACGCCGTTCCACCCCATGAACGGATCCTGCGGCACATCGGCTTCGAGCGGTACGTGCTGGATGAGCTGCTCCCGCTGGTGGGGCGAAACCCGCATCCGTCGCTCGCGACGCACGGCTGCTCGCTGGGGGCGTACCACGCCATGAACCTCGCCCTCCGGCACCCGTCGCTGTTCAGCGGGGTGCTGGCCTTCAGCGGGCGGTACGACCTCTCGCGCGGCTATCCCGGCGTCCGCGACGTCTTCGACGGCTACCACGACGAGAACATCTACTTCCACACGCCCACGTCCTACGTCCCCAACCTCGGCGATCCCTGTCTCCTGGAGCAGATCCGCAGGCTCGACATCACCCTGATGATCGGCCGGGACGACCCGTACCTGGAGAGCAACCGCGTCCTCAGCACCGCGCTCTGGGAGAAGGGGATCTGGAACGCGCTCCGGGTCTGTCCCGGCCACGCCCACAACTTCCACGACTGGCGGGAGATGCTCCGCAACGCGCCCCTGCCGCTGCCCTGAGCGGAGCGCTGCAACCGCCCATCCGCCGCCCCGCCGCACGTCCGCGGCGGGGCTTCTCGTGCTGGTCACACCGCCGCGAACCGCGCCAGGACCACGTTCCTGGTCGCGTGGTCGAAGATGATCTCAATGACGGAGACGATCCCCCGTGGGCCATGACGTGGTCGCCCGCCGTGCCGATGCTCACGGCGGACCGTCCAGAGGCGCTCCGCCTCTCCCGACCCGGCTCGCGAGCAGAAGCCCCGCCGCGACTCCGCGACGGGGCTTCCTTGCGAACGGTGCCCGGAGGCCGGGGACACGGCCGGCCCTGCTGGCCGGAGCTGCCTCAGGCGGCTTCCACGACCATCTCGCAGTGCAGCTCCGACACGAATCGCTGGCCGGCGATCTCCGTCGAGAGGTCGGCCGGGCCGGGAAGCATCTCGCGAAGCACCACCCACTTCCCGTGGAGGGCGAGACGTTCCAGCAGCTCGAGGCAGAAGGGGTTGCGCGTATCGACCCACAGCGGCTTGCGATGCCTGGCCGGCAGGGCCGCGAAGCGGTCCGGCTCGGCAGGCAGGTCCAGCTGCGCGAAGAAGAGCTCCGGGATGCCGTGGATCTCCCGGTCGGCGGCTACGTCGAGCAGGCGGCGCACGCCCGCGTGGGCGAACCAGCTCGAGCGCAGGTGCCCGCTGCGCACCCACCATGAGGCGCGGCGGGTCACCACGCACCCGGAGACCTCGCGGGGGCGATGCACGAGCGGCACGCCCTGTGGCGGCGGCGGCTCCGGAGGAGGCCACGGAATGTGATGCGGCTGCGCCAGGAGCCGCAGGAGGTTCATGAGGTCGAAGCCCCCGGCGATCGTGCCGCCGAGATAGAGCGGGGCGAGAGGCACGTCCTCGGGATCGCGCAGCTCGAGATCGTCGGTCTGCGGGTCGTGGACCAGGCTGCAGCGCTCGAGCGGCACGACGCCCGGCGTCCCGTGGCGCACGGGCTCCGAGGGCCAGCTCAGGATCCGGCGCGTCAGCCGGGGGTGCTGCTGGAGGTTGTTGCACTCGCCACGGCCCAGGATGTCGACCGGCTCCCGGGGTGACATGGCGCCGACGAGCCAGGTGCCCAGCGAGGTCCGCAGCCGCGCCTGTCCCCCGAGCTCGCCGCACGCGTGGCGGGCGCCGATCCAGCCGATGCCGTCGAGCACGTGATTGACGACGACGAGGGGGGAGGCGACCTGCACGAACACGGTGGCGCTCACCGGCCGGGCGCTGCCGCCCGGCGCCCGCACGGCGGTGGAGGCAGGCTGGCGCAGCACGTCGAGGAGGAAGCGCGTCACGTCGAGGCAGCGGCCGCCGCGGCCGAGCGTCCGCACGAACCTCTCCCGCATCACGGCGTATTCCGGCGCCACCACCGCCCGCTGCCGGATCAGCTCCGCGACCTCCGCCAGGCCCCGGCAAACGTGCGCCCCGAGCCCGCCCTCCAGCCCGTCGAGGAATCCATCCTCGAGCACGCTGTTGTCGCGACCGATGCGCGCCTCGACGCCGGCCGCGGTGAACGCGGCCTCCACGACCGCGTCGAGCTCCAGGAGAACGGCGGTGCGCCTGCTTCCCTCCACCTCGGCAAAACGCGCGGCCACTTCGGCCATGCGCGCGACCGGCTCCGCGAGCCCTTCGTCCACGTCCGCGACGACACCCGCCTCGGGACGGGGGTCGAGCGCATCGGTCCAGGGCGCTTCCCACACCACGCCCCGCTCGACGAGCCTGGCCAGGAACGGCACGGCGCGATCCTCGTCGAGCCCGGCGGCGATGATCCACTCGAGCAGCTCCGCGCGCGTGACGCAGGCCCCCGCGCGCTCGAAGAGCCGGGCGACCAGCGGGGGCGGACAGCGAAAGGACGAGATGCTCTCCACGCGCCACGTGCGCTCCTCGACGGCGACGTACTCGGCCGCGAGTGCCTCGATCTCGCCGGGGCCGGCGGCCCGGACCGTGGAGTTGACGCGGAACGACGGCCGCGGAGCGCCGCCGTGCCCGACGAGCGCGGCACGATGGATCGCGGCGAGCAGGCCGCGGTTGAGCGTGGAGCGCGAGCGCCGCGCCGCGCGCGCCGGGTCGCACGTCGCTCCGGCGTCGTCGGGCTGGACCTGCACCGGCCCCTGGTGCATGAAGCTGCTGAAGGGGCTGGTCTTGGCCGCGGCGCGCACCGCGTAGCGGAGCAGCGACCGGTCCGCGGCGGACATCCCGGCTCCCGTGGGCGGCCGGCCGCGCTCCCGCAGCAGGCGCCTGCAGAGCTCCGGCGCGGCGAGCGCGAGCGCGCGCAGGAAGAGCTCGTCGGCGAGCAGGTCCCGCAGTCCTCCGCGGACGTTCGTCTCGATCTCTTCGCGCAGCGCCTCCCCGGCGGCCTGCAGCTCCGCGGAGAGCCGCACCTGCGTGGAATGCCACGCGTCGAGGGAGGCCTGCTCCGCGGGAGACAGGACCGGGCGCACGCGGTCCAGCAGGCCGGCGTCCGGCGTACGCCCGTTGTGCACGTCGCGCTTGAGCGCCAGCGCGCAGCGGCGCAGGTCGCGCGGGGCAATGCGGGGAACGGCGGCGTGCAGCAGCTCCTCGAGGCCGCGTTGCAGGGGCGCGAGGGCCGTGCGCGCGGCCAGGGCATGCGCGACGTGCCGGCCCGTGCGGGGGGGCGCCAGGCGCAGCAGCCGCTCGAACGGGACGCCCGCCACGCGCAGCAGGGCGAAGGGCGCCAGCCGGGTCACGCCGGCCGCTCGGCCCGGGGATACCCCAGGGCAATGGCCAGCAGCGGCGCGGAGCGATAGCCGTCGCCGCCGGCCATCGCCCGGAGACCCGACTCGATCACGCCGCCCGCCGCGCACGCCCCCAGGCCGGACGCGCTGGCCGCCAGCCACACCTCGCCCACCGCCGCTCCTGCCTGGACCATCAGCTCGCGCAGGCCCCGCGCGCCGCGATCGGCGAGCGCGCTCCCCAGGTCCCCGGCGACGAAGAGCACCGCCGGGGCGGCGGCGTGCGCCGACTGGAGCAGGCAGGCAAGGAGGTCGTCGCGCGTCAGCCCGCGGCGGCCCGGAGCCAGGATCTCCGGCTCCCCGGGGCGCACGTGATAGACGCCGGGGGCGAGATCGCTGCCGCCCTCCGCGACGGCGAGCACCAGGTGGATCGAGAGCGACGGCGGCAGTCCGCAGGCGACGCGCCGCGCCGCCGCAGCGCTGCCCAGCGCGCACAGCTCGCGCAGCAGCGCGGCCGGGATGGGGTCGTCCGTGTAGCTGCGGACCGAGCGGCGCTCCAGGAGCGCCTCGTCCAGGGAGCGGCGCAGGGCGGTGGAACCGTCGGGCGCGGCGGCCCGGGTGAGCCGCGGCGCCGCCCGCCGCCGCGATGCCGAGGCCTCGATCACCTGCTGCAGCGGGGCCGCTTCCGCCGGCCGGGTCGCGGATGGCTCGCCGCCCACGCCGATGGCGAAGGTCGGAATCTGCACGGCATGCTCGAGATCGAGCAGAAAGAGATCGGCGGCCGCGTCGTCCCGGAAATCCGCGAGCTCGCACACCGCCAGGCCGAGAGCGGCGGCGAGACGGTGGAGATAGGCCGTGGCCACCCCGGCATCGAAGTGGACGATGCGATACGCGAAGACGCCGTACTTCCGGAACACCTTGGCCAGCCCGCCGATGCCGACGATCACCGCGGGCGGAAGCACGTCGGCGCCCAGCGCTCTCCGCCGCTGCCCGGCGGACGGCGAGGGGAGACGCTCGAGCACGTGGCGGGGTGCGTGATAGCGGTACACGCCGGGCTCGAGCCCCTCCACGGACGAGACGACCAGCCCCAGCTCCACCGATCCCAGGTCGCCGCCCGTCGGTGCCACGCGCCTGCGCACGGAGCCGGCGAGCAGGTGGAAGCCCGCCGCGCGGGCCAGCAGCGTGGCCAGCGCGGACAGGTCGACGTCCCGTGCCGGCGGCGGCGGGTCACGCCACGGCGAGCCGGCGAGCGGTCGCGGCGGCGGCAGCGGAACCACCTTCGCGCCCCAGAGGGCGGGCGCGTCCTCCCGCGCGAGCTCGAGGTTGCCCGGGCTGTAGTGGAGCTCGTAGTCCTTCGCGCTCACCAGCGCCGCCGGCGGCTTGCAGGTCGCGTTGTAGAGACTCCACGCCGGATAGGCGGGATCGTGCTCCTCGATGGGCGGGCCCGCCAGGCCGCACCGGTCGCATCCCGGCGTGCGCGGCAGGGACCGCGCGTCGGTGGCCGCGCCGTCCTCCCCGAGGCGGACGACCTGGTACGACTCGAAGGACGCGGAGCTGCTGATCCGGCTGAGGAGGTGGATCGCGCGCAGCGCCGTCATCTGCGCCCAGAAGCTCGCCGTCGCCGGGTCCGGCTCCCCCCCCGGCAGCCCGCGTGCGCGCAGGCAGGCGTAGCAGGCCGACTGGCCGGGAACGTTCAGCGGTCCGAGGAGGACCGCGTCACGTCCCATCCAGGTTGCGAGCGAAAGGACGTTCGCTCCGCGCGCGGCCTCGAGGAGCGCGTGGTCGCGTCCGGAGGCCAGCACCGCGACGACGAGATCGCAGCCCGCGTCCACCGCCCCGCCGGGCGACACGCGGACGGAACCCACTCCCGAGGCGGTGAGCGAGGAGGCGAGCTCCCCCGCGAGGTTCGCCTCGCCGCCGACGATCACCGTCGCGTCCGCCAGGCGCCGCAGCGCCTGGCCCCGGTTGCGGTTGATCCGGGTGACGTCGTTGTACCGGCCGAGGAACGCGTCGACCGGGCGCAGGGACTCCGGCGGCGCCTCCGCCCGCCCGTCCTCCAGGAGCCCGCGGTGGTAGAGCAGCGCGACGACGTCGCGGACCGCGTGCGCCGGCTGGTCGGGAAAACGGGCCGCGATCTGGTCGAGCGTGTGCTCGCCGTCCAGGAACGGGAGCACGCGCGGCACGAGCGTGCGCGCGGAACGCCCTTTCAGCAGCTCCTTCTCGCGCCCGCCGACCAGGATCAGGCCGTCCGTCCCGAAGGGGACGACGAGCAGCTCCGGCGGCACCCTGGGACGCACGGGAAGCTCGAGCTCCGGATCGATGGCGAACGCCTCCCCGATCCAGCGCGCGTCGACGAGCGTTTCCTTCACCGGAGGATGCCCCGGAGCGCCGGGACGAGATGGTGGACGAATCGCCGCGTCCGGTCGCGCGGCGCGTCACCGGCGCAGAGGGGGCAGTCGTGGAGCGGGACCACGCGCGTGTCGACCAGCTCCGTGGTCAGCAGGTCGATCCGCCGCACCCGGCCGGGCAGGGGAGACCGCGCGTCTTCCGCGAGCGCGGCGGCCGCCATCTCCGCCGCCGGGGGCAGGAACCCTTCCACGCCGAGCGCCGCATGCCCGTCGTACTGCCGCGAGACGGCGCGGTCGACGTCCGGGGTGAGCTGATGGGCCAGGTGCCGGCGTGAGAAGCAGCGGTAGCAGGGCGGCGCGGGTGGAACCACGAGCGGCCCGCAGAACAGGTGCTGATCGCTCAGGAACACGGAGGACCAGGGGAGCCCGACGCGCGCGCACGCCGCGCCCACCTCCTCCGCCAGGGGGTCGTACCGGCGCCACGACGCGAGGGCCACGAAGTCCGCGCCGTCCACCCGCCCGGCGTAGTCGCCCCGGGACGCAGCGAGCGGATGCTCCTCGACGAGCGTCCTGCGGGCGAGGCCCGCCGCGGCCGCGCGCCCGAACGCCCCTTCCGAGAAGACCACGATCTTCCGGTTCGTCACGCGAACGGCTGCGGGGCGGGGTTGATGTCCCGAAAGCCCGCCAGCCGGGGATGGCCGAGATAGCGGGCACGCGAGACGGTGCTCATGGGAAGCAGGCCGGGGATGACCACGCGCACGACCCAGAGGCCCGCGGCGCGGATCTCGTCCGTGGTCAGGTCGACGGCGATGGCGTCCATCCCCGCGGTGCGCAGCCGCTCGATGAGGTAGCGCAGGCGCCCGGCGCCGTCGGACGGCGCGTCGACGCGCATGGCGGACAGCGGACGAAGGCGGCGCGACTCGAGGAGAAAGCGGAACTCGCCCCGCCTGGCACTGGAAGCCAGGTAGCGCGCTCCCGCCTCGAGCGAGACGAAATCCCGGGGGTTCTCCGGGATCGGGTCCCGCTTCTGGAACACGCCGCGCGCGGCGGCGGACTCGCGGATCGTCTTCTGGCAGGCCACGGCCGGATCGAAGTCGGTGGCGGCGTCCACGAGCTGCCCGCAGTCCGGGTCGTCGTCGCGGAGCTGGATCGTGTAGACCGTGGGGATGCCGAGGTCGGTGGTGGCGTCGAAGAAGAGCTGGCGCACCATGCTCTGCCGCAGGACCTCGAGATTCTCCGCGAGTCCCGGCGGCAGCTCGCCGTCGAGCTCGATCCTGGGCAGCTCGAGCCGGCCCAGCCACGTGAGCGCGATCGCGTCGCGCTCGATCACCTCGCAGATCGCGGCGACGAGCGCGGTGGCCAGGTCGGTGTGTGCGGCCACGCCGGTGCTGATCGGGAGCCAGAACGTCTCGCCTTCCCAGGGGCGGAGGTAGAGGTGGGTCATGATGGCGGGCACCAGCCGCGGGCGGTCGTCGACGAGCGAGTGGCCGTGCACCCACCGGATGGGCGCCGCGGCATCGGGCCGCGTGAGCGGGCAGGCCGGGTCGGCGTACTCCGCCTCCGACAGGCGCGGCACCGTTGCCAGGTCGAGGGCGGACGCGCCGAGCTCCTCCTGGCTGCCGACCACGAAGTCGTCCGGCATGTGCACGCAGGTGGCATAGCGCTCCGCCCCCTCGGCCACGGCGCGCACCCACGCCAGCTCGGCGTCCGCGTCGCTGCCCGCGCCGCCGAGCGAAGGGTCCTGGATGGCGATCCCGGACGGCGTCACGACGTGCGGGAAGGCCATGGTCAGGTTGTCGAGCGACGTCGTGCCCACCTCGAAGCGGGGGTCGCCGTACCGCGGCTGCAGGCCGGCCACGTTCTCCATCAGCCCCACCAGCGGCCGTACGAGCGAGGCGAACGGGTACCGCCGGCGGAGGTCCGCCGGGTCCAGCGTCCAGAGCGAGCTCATGCGGCCACGACCCCGGCGGCCCGGTCCTCCAGCAGGGTGGCCAGGTAAGCCTCTTCGAGCGGGGACAGGCCGAGCCGGTTGTTCATGGTGTGGATGAAGCGGCTGCCCAGCTCCTCGGCGGGGAACTCCCGGAACGTTCCGAGGCGGCGGTAGCCCGCGTGGGCGCGGCGCAGCGCGCGCGTCCACTCCGCGAGCAGCACGCCCGCCGGCGCGGGCAGCCCGCCGGCATCGGGCACCACGGAGACGTCCTGGTCGCGGAGGAGCCTGGCCTGGTCGAAGAAGCGCTCGCGCCACTCGCGCGCGAAGGCGGTGTCGCCTCCGAGCCAGAACGTCGCGTAGTCACTCCAGGAGGGTGCGGCGTCGCGCGGCCAGAACACGTCGGCGGCCAGCGCCATCAGGCAGGGAGCCATCGTCTTGCGCGAGAGCGCTTCGCCGCGCTCCGCCTGCAGGACCGCCACCGCGATCCGGCTCGAGGCCTCGAACAATTCCTCGGCCGCCGGCATCCCGGGCTCGCCGCCGTACTTCTCGAGCTCGGGCTCGTACGCCGTGGAGCGCACGCTGACGAGGGCCTGCTCGCGCCAGGCGGGATCGGGCGCTTCGGGCGGGACGACGAGCGGGCGATACTCGTCGGGAAGGAGGGTGCCCAGTGCGTCCAGGCCGCGGTGGCACGCCAGCATGGCCGCGCGCCGGAGCGCCGCGCTTTCACCACGCCGGGCGCGCAGGCGCAGGCGGACGTGCAGCCCGTACGGGTCCACGAACCGGAGAAAGAACCAGCGGGACGCGTCCACCTGTGACAGGACCTGCGGGATGACCGTGGCGATGAAGAAGTCCATCGCCGCCGGATGAGCGCCGGGATCGATCCTGAGCGAGATCCACTCCGCGTCAGGAGGGCCGTTCCGAGCCGTCACCGGCGCTTCTGCTCAGATCGCGGCAGAACACACAACCGAAGCTTCCCGCCGTTCCCACCGTTCCACCGATGCTCCCGAGCGTGCCGAAGGAGGAGAAGGTGCTCTGGCACCCGCGGCGCCGCGCGTCGGGGCGCGATGCATCCGCCGCCAGCAGGTCCAGGTCGCGGGACGAGGCTTCGAGGTCCAGCGGGTGGTCGCGGCCGATGGACGGATCCTGGGGCGTCATGAGGTCCTCCCTCGGGGAGTCGTGCCGTCGCCGCCGGAGCCCGGCAGGCGATCCGCCGCGCAGTAGGCGACGCAGGCGTAGCTGGACAGTGAGAGGGCGCAGCCGCCGATGGTGCTGGCGCAGCCGAGGCTGCTCAGGCACCGCCACCGCGGCCTGCGCTCGTCCGCCGCCGCATGCGAGACCGCGAAGAAGCTGAGCTCGCGAGACTGCCCCGTCCCTCCGGCCAGGTCCTGGGAGAGATCGAGAGGATGACCGTCGTTCATCGCGTTCTCCATGTCGGTGGGACGGGTGAGACGAGAGACGCGGCCGCAGCCGTAGGACGGTACGGGGTTTTATTACGGCGGTAGAGGAACTCCTGTCAAGGATGTTGCGCGGCACCACACCGATCCGGCCCATGCGTGGCCCAACGGCGGGGTCGCGGCGTTCCCGCGGGCCAGGACGGGGCCGGATGCGGGCCGCGGCGACGTAAGCTGATGATTGACAGGGAAGTACGCAGGGAGGCGGTGCCCGCCGGGATGCCGGATGGACGCGGACGCGCTAGACTGAGGCGCACGCCCGTCCCCCGCGCCCCGCCCATCCTCCGGTGAACGACTCTCCAGACGCGACGATGCACCCGCCGGACGCCGAGCCCGATGCGGCCGCCGTGGCGTTCGTGCTGCACCTGGGGCGGGCGCTGCACCGCTACGGCGAGTCGTCGCACCGGCTGGAGGAGATCCTGGGGGCCATGGCGGACCGGCTGCACCTGGCCGGCGCGCAGTTCTTCTCGCAGCCCACCTCCATCATGGCGTCGTTCGGGCCGCTGGGCGCGCAGCGCACCTACATGCTGCGCGTGGAGCCCGGCGACGTGGACCTGAGCAAGCTGGCCGCCGCGGAGCGCGTGGCGCTGGACGTGGCGCAGGGACGCGTCACCGCCGCCGCCGGTACCGCGGCGCTGGACGAGATCGCGGCCGCGGCGCCGCCGTACGGGCCGGCGCTGACCACGCTGGCCTTCGCCGGCCTCTCCGGGGCGGCGTGCCAGCTCCTGGGCGGCGGCGCGCGCGAGGTGGCGGCGGCGGCGCTGCTGGGCATCGTGGTGCGCCTGTTCTCCCTGCTGGCGGCCCGCGCGCCGCGGCTGGGGCGCGTGTTCGAGCCGCTGGCGGCGCTGCTGGTCAGCGCGGTGGCCGTGGCCCTGGCGCACCTGGCGGGGCCGCTCTCCGTGCTGGTGGCCACGCTGGCCGGCCTCATCGTGCTGCTGCCGGGGCTGACGGTGACCACCGCGCTCAGCGAGCTGGCCAGCCGCCACCTGGCCAGCGGCACGGCCAAGCTGAGCGGCGCCTTCATCACCTTCCTGGGGCTGGGCTTCGGCGTGGCGCTGGGCAACGCCGTGGGCTCCGCCGCGCTGGGCGGTGTGCCGGCCGCCCAGCCGGTGCCGCTGCCGCCGTGGGCCAGCCTGGCGGCCATCGGCCTGGCGCCGCTGTGCGCCATCGTGGCCCTGCGCGCGGCCCCGCGCGACGCGCCGTGGATCCTGGCGGCGGCCGTCCTGGGCGTGGAGGGCGGGCGCATGGGCGCGGACGCGCTGGGGGTGGAGCTGGGGGCGTTCGCGGGGGCGTTCGTGGTGGGGCTGGCCAGCAACGCCTACGCGCGCTGGCGCCACGCGCCGCCGGCGGTGGTGCTGGTGCCCGGCATCCTGCTGCTGGTGCCGGGCAGCGTGGGCTTCCGCAGCCTGACCTCGCTGATGGAGCGCCAGGCGCTGGCGGGCATCGAGGGCGCCTTCAGCATGATCCTCACCGCCGTCGCCCTGGCGTCCGGGCTGCTGATGGCCGGCGTGGTGGCGCCCGAGCCGCCGCTGCGCGCGGAGCCCTCCTCTCCCGGCCGCCGGGCACGGCCGCTCTCGCGCTGACGCATCGAAGCGCAGAGTCGCCCCGGGATGCCCCCGCGGCGCCCGCGCGCGCTCATCCCGCCATGCGCCGCATGAGCCAGCGCATGAGCCCGGTGCCCTCGGGTCCGCCGCGCTCGATCACGAAGCGGTTGAGATGCCGGTCGATCTGGCACAGGTCGGCGGGCGTGGCGGCGGCCGCGGCGGCCGGCTCGTAGATCATGGCCCGCAGCCGCGGCGGCATGCGCCGCGATGCCGCGCGAAGCAGCCGCTGCGCCTCGGCGTCGCTGATCACCTCCGCCGCGGGGTCCTGGCGCACCGCGCGCAGGCTGGCGTCCATGGCCAGCGAGAACCAGCGGGTGAGCTCGTCGGCGTCGAAGGTGGCCAGGCCGCGCTCCATCGCGCCCGGCGTGGGCGTGCCCGCGGCGATGGCGGCGCAGTCCTCCGTGGAGACGCGGCGCTCGATCTCTTCCATCAGCATCGCCCGGTCGATGAGGAGCGAGTCGGGGAGCATCCAGATGCCCGCCCGCGCCAGCCGCGCGCCCTCCGCGCGCGCCGCGTCGGGCGTCAGGCCCTCCAGCCGCGCACGCATGGCGGGATCCTCCATCAGCCGCCGGAAGGGCGCTTCCAGCCGCCGGCGCAGCATCCGCCGCTCCGCCTCCGGCGCCTTGCGGAGGGCCGCCTCCGCCTGCTCCGGCAGCTCCACGCGGCGGCCGCCCACGCGCTCCATCTCGCTGATGGCCGCCGCCGCGGCCACCAGCGCGCCGATCCCGGCCGCCCAGATCATTCCCTTCCGCATCGCTCCTCCCCGGTTCGAGCTGCACGATACCGCGAAGATCCGGACGCGGCCACTCCCGAGGCATGCGCCGTCCGCAGCGGGCGCGGGTGCGTGCAGATTGCACCGTTGCGCCCGGGGCACGCGGCAGGCCTGCGCTCCGGAACGCGACGGGAACGGCCCCGGCGCGAAGCTCGCGCCGGGGCCGGACCCGCGCTAGCGCGGGGGTGGGGCCGACGGGCCGCGGACGGGGCGTGCCCGGGCCAGCAGGGCGGCGAGCTCCGCGTCCGGCGCGCCCGCCCAGCCGACCGGGATGGGGGCCAGCCGGCGCTTCTCGGCACCGTCCGTGGCCTGGAAGGTGAGCCAGCCGTCCGCGAACTCCGGGTGCACCATGTGCCGCGGGCCGGTGGGCACCGTGTCCCACACCTCCCAGGCGCGGCCGGCGCCGTCGGACAGGGTACGATGGGCCACGCCTACTCCGGGGGCGCGTCCGTCCCCACCACGCGGCGGACGTGGGCCAGCACCTCGCGCGGCTCGATGGGCTTGGCCAGGTAGCCGTCGTAGCCGATCTCCTCCGCCATCGCCCGGTCCGCCGGCAGCACGTGCGCGGTCAGCGCCAGCACCGGGATCCTCGCGGTCGCGGGGTCGCTGCGCAGCAGGCGCGTGGCATCCCAGCCGTTGATGCGCGGCATGGCAATGTCCATCAGGATCACCGCGGGCAGCCGCTCGCGCGCCAGGCGCACGCCCTCCTCGCCGTCCCAGGCCTGCAGGACGTCGTATCCCCCGTGCTCCAGGATCGTCTGGTAGATGGCCTGGTTGTCCTCGTTGTCCTCCACCAGGAGCACCAGCGGGCGCAGGCGGATCTCCACCCCGTCGTCGGGCTGCGCGGCGGTCACGGCGTCACCTCCGGTACGGGGTCCAGGACGTCGGGGTCGCTGGTCACCACCAGCAGCGCCAGCTTGAGCTGCACCGCCCCCTCCAGCGACCGCGGGTCCAGCCCCGTCAGGGCAAAGACGCGCTCCAGGTGGTTGCGGACGGTGTGGCGGTGCACCTGGAGCCGCGCGGCGGTGGTGGCCACCGACAGGTCGTACGTCAGGTACGCGCGCAGCGTGTCGATCAGCGCCGGGTGGTCGCGCAGCGGCGCCAGCACCACCTGGGCAAGGTTGCGCCGGCTGGGACTGCTGGGCGCAAAGAACGCCGCGGGGCCCAGCAGCCGCAGCTCGTACACGCCGCCGGGCCCGCGCAGCCTGGCGCCCAGGCGCGCGGCGTACGCCGCCTCGCGGTATGACCGCCGCACCGCGGCCACGCGGTTGATGGGCAGGTGCGGCTCGCCGATGCCGATGGTCACGGCGGGGGCGGCGGGGGCCAGGCGGCGCTGGACCTCCTCGGCGAAGCGGCGGATGCGCGACCACGACTGCCCCGGCTCGTACTCCGGCAGCGCCACCCACTGCGACTCGTCCACCTGCCCGAACGGCGTGGTGGCCGCGGCCGGGCCCAGCAGCGCCTCGAGGACGGCCGTGGGGTCCTCGCCGCCGCGGGGGCCGCCGCGGATGGAGACGGCCACCGCCACGCGCTGCACGAACAGGTTCCAGCCGTAGATGGCGGCGACCACGGTGGCGCGCTGCGCCTCCGCCCGCGATCCGCGCAGCAGGCTGAACAGCAGCCAGCCGGGGTTGACGTTCTCGCGCCCCAGCGACGAGGCGGCCTCGGCAAAGTCCAGCGCCATCCCCAGCGCCGTGGCCACCACACCGGGCAGCTCGGGGCCGGTCTCGTCCGCGCGGTGCACCACCAGCACGCCGGAGGTGCGGCCGGCCAGGCGGACCGGTGCCAGCGCCCGCTCGCCCTGGCGCACGGTGCCGGACGGCGCCGCGGCGCCCGCGCTCTCCTCCAGCACCGCCAGCACGCCCTCGTCCACGGAGCCGGCCAGCTCGTCGGCCGTGGACGCCACCACGGTGCCGTTCAGGTCCGTGAGGGTGAAGGAGACGCCGAGCTCCCGGGTGAACCGGTCCAGCAGGTCGCACGCGGGCGCCGGCAGGATGCCGCCGCCGATGTCCCCAACGATCCGTCCCATGCCACCCCCCGTCACCGTCCGTCCGCGGGCGTCGGACGCCCCCCGGTGGGGCGCCCCGCACAGCTGCCACAAATGAAGCGCGGCACGGTACGGGCGGCAATGGCCCTGCGGGCGAACCGCCGGCGTCCTCCGCTCGCCGCCGGGGTGATGCGGCGGCGCAGGGCGTGGAAGTTGCCCTGCGCGGGGCCGCGTTGCACCGGAATCCAGGAGGCGGGCGTGCAGACGGATCAGCTGGGGCTGGACGCGGAGCTCGCGGAGCGCATCGGTGAGGTGTTCGGCCACGCCAACGACGGGATGGACGCGCTGGAGCGCCGCGCCGCGGAGCTGCTCCCGGGCGCCGACGCCATCGTGTGGGAGGGCGATCCCGCCACCTTCGAGTTCACCTACGTGGGCCGCGCCGCGGAGCGGGTGCTGGGTTATCCACTCGGGCGATGGCGGGAGCCCGGCTTCTGGGCGGAGACGGTGGTGCCCCCGGACGACGCCCCCGACGCGGTGGCGTTCTGCGCCCTGGCCACCGGGCAGGGCCAGGACCACGACTTCCAGTACCGCGCCGTGACGGCGGCGGGCCGCGTCGTCCGGCTGCACGACGTGGTGGTGGTGCTGCGCGGCGCCCGCAACGTGCCGGAGCGCCTGCGTGGCATCATGATCCCGCTGCCGGACCCGGATGCGGACGCGGGATTCCGCTGATCCCCCCCGGCGACGCTGACGAAGCCCCGGCGCGAATCTCCCGCGCCGGGGCTATCGTCATCCATCGAGCAGGAGCAGGCCCGCGGGGGCTGCTCAGGGGTCACAGGTCTGGGGACAGGTGTGCGGGGACACGGTAGCCCCGCAGTTGCAGGTATGGGGGCATGTCTCGGCGCACGTCGGAGCGCTGCCGCAGGTGTTCTCCGAAGTCTCGAACCCGCACCCCTCGTTGCTCCAGTCCACGCACTTCTCCGCGCACTGGGTCAGGCAGCTCAGCGCGGGACAGGAGTAGCCCTGGTAGCAGGTGGTGGACGTCGCCTGCTCCCGCGCCCGCACCGTGCCCAGCTCGTTCCCGACGGGGCTGGTCTCGAACGACTCCACCGCCAGCCCGTCGATGTCCAGCTTCACCTTCCGCATGGTCCGCTCCGGGTTCGGGTTCCTGTGCCCTCACCCGCACGCCACAGGCGATGGCGGCATAGCGTACGGGGGAGAGGTGGGTCGGTTTCGAATCCCGGCTGGATGCCTGTCAGCACGATGGCCTTAGCGACAGCCTGATTGCTGTGCCAGCAAATGCAGGTTAGTGCGGTGGCGCAGCGTGTTCCGTCTGCTCGATGAATGCCGACCATGCATACCTGCCCCGATGATCATTGGCCAACAAGGTGTCCAGGGGAAGTTGCTGGAGCAGCCCGTACTGCTCGATCAATATCTTCAACTCCGGCGGGGCGCCCTTCCTTAGCGCGTTGTAGAAGAGAAGGAACAACTCGTCACTCGATAAGCGAGCCCGCACGATCCCCATGTAGGCAAGCGGGTTTTCGGCATTCTGATCTACGAATGCTATTAGCCGGTAGAGAGTTTGGAAGTAATGCTCGACTGCCCAGTGATAAGAGGAGTGGAATTTCTCATACACGCGTTGAATCTGCTCAATGCTGATCAGATCAGGCTGTGCTGAGCTGCTCTCGCTGAAAGCATGCGTGAACTCATCCCGTAACGCACGGAACGCTTCCCGCCCGCGCAACACGTCTCCGCTGGGAAGTCGCAAATAGGTTCCACGTAAATTCTCAGAGTGAGAATGGAGGAACTGGAAGAACGTTCCTTCGAATCGTTGCTGTCGCAGGGTCCGGTTCTGCTCCTCCGCTTCCTGGCGCTGGCCTTTTATTTCCTCCCGTGTCGCCTCGAGCTCACGACGATTGAGATCTAGTTCCTCCTGTTGCTGGATGATTTGTACCTGCTGACCAAGGAAAGCAACGTAGATGAGGAGTACGCCCGCGAGTGCCCACAGCGTCCCCGTAGTGCCGCTCAGATACTGACCTACGTCTGGAAGCTCCCTGCCCTCAGCCGCCAGTATCCAGACGGCCCCAGCAATTCCGAGTACAACGCCACCCCAGAAGGTCCGCACCGCCCAGGAACGCCACCGGCGAACCTGCCGTCCGTGCTTTTCAATAGCAGCTTCGCGTTCCTCTGTGGTCTGATACCGTTTCATGGATTTCTGCACCCTGTGATAGATCGGCGGAAGTCTCCTCTCCGAACACCGCAGCACGTCTTCTGATCGTAACACCCGCCCACCACAAGCGCTAAAGAACGGTCCTGTAGGTAA
>DASTLD010000540.1:0-6310 GCA_035715345.1 Longimicrobium sp. | reverse complement strand
CGTGAGGCTCTACGGGTCAGAACCAGTCGCGGTCCTGGCCGTAGCTGCGGAAGTGGCGGTCATAGCGCCCGCCGGCAAAGCCGCGGTCGTAGCGCTCCGACGCGCCCCACGTGCCGCGGTCGCGGCTGACCATCCGGATGGGCGTGCCGCCGGCCCGGTCGCCGAACGGATCGCCCTCGTCCACCTGCTGGCGGCTGCGGTAGCCGCGGTCGTACTCCATCCCGCGGTTCATCTCCCGCCCGCGGTAGCCCGGGTCGTCGCCCAACCCGGTGGCGTACCCGCGCGACATGCCGCCGCCGTACGCGCTGCCGGTGTCCATCCCCCCGCGCATGCCGTGGTCGTACCCGCGCGCGGACAGCCCGCCGGAGCCGCTCCACGCCCCGTCGATGCCGCCCCACGCGTAGCGCGTCTCGCGCGTGTGCTCGCGGCCGCCGTCGTGGCGGTGCACGTCCGGCACGTCCAGGCTGCGCCAGCCGGCGTTCATGTCGCGGTCGTAGCCGCGCTCCGCGCCGCGCCAGCTGCCGTACTGCACGTCCTGCCCCGGCCCGCGGTCGCCGCGCCAGCTGCCGCGCACCACGCGCACGTCCTCCACGTCGCCGCGGTTCATCCCCCAGTTGCCGCGGCCCGGGTCGCCGCCGCCCATGCCCAGCATGGAGCGGTTGTCGAAGTCGCGGGGCAGCTCGTGCCGCTCGCGGCCCATCATCCCGCGCGCGCCGTGCTCCATGCGCTCCCAGCCGCCGCGCATCGCGTCGCCCGCGCGGTCGGCCAGGTTGCGGGCGCGGTCTCCCCAGTCGCCGCGGCCGCGCCAGCCCCGGTCCATGTCGTCGCGATCCCAGCTCGCCATCGCAGACCTCCTCGCGTTCGGGTTCCCTCCACTGCCGCGCGCCTCGTCCGCCCACCTCCACCGCCGCCCCGGCGCGGGGGAACCGGGGCAAGCTTCGTTCCAGCAAGGGTTTGCGTCAACCGTTCCCCGGCCGCCCGGCCCTTGATCCCGTCCCCCCGCCCCGCTACGTTGCGCCCTGCGCCGGCAGGTCCGGCGCGCGCATCCGCACAGCCTCCGGACGAAATGGATCCCGCAGTCTACGACCTGCTCCGCGCCAACCCGCTGCTGCGCGCCCTGGACGACGAGGAGCTGCGCCACCTGGCCGGCCGCGCGGAGGTGCGGCGCGTGGCGCAGGGCGACTACCTGTTCCGCGAGAGCCAGCCGCGCCGCGCCTTCGGCGTGGTGGCGCGCGGGCGCGCGCAGATCGTGAAGGGGCTGCGCGGCCGGCCGGAGGTGCTGCACGTGCTGACGGAGGGCGAGAGCTACAGCGAGGGCAGCCTGCTGGACGACTACCCGCACTCCACCAGCGCGCGGGTCACGGAGGACGTGGAGGTGGTGGAGATCCCCCGCGCCGCCATCACGGAGCTGGCGGCGGAGCGGCCGGCCACCTTCGGCAAGCTGGCGGTGGCCGGGGCGCAGGTCATCTCGCAGCGGCTGCGGCACGCCAACGCGCTGCTGACCGGGCGCGGGCAGGGGTACCTGTCCGGCGAGCTGCGCACCGAGCACGACCTGCTGGGCGAGCGGAACCTGTCCGTGGACCTGTACTACGGCGTGCAGACGCTGCGGGCCACGGAGAACTTTCCCATCACCGGCATCCCCATCAGCCAGTACCCGCACCTGATCCACGCGCTGGCGGCGGTCAAGGAGGCGGCGGCGCTGGCCAACGTGGAGCTGGGCCTGCTGCCGGCGGAGATCGGCGACGCCATCGTGCGCGCCTGCCGCGAGGTGCGCGACGGCAAGCTGCACGAGCAGTTCGTGGTGGACGTGGTGCAGGGCGGGGCGGGGACGTCGACCAACATGAACGCCAACGAGGTCATCGCCAACCGCGCGCTGGAGCTGCTGGGCCACCGCAAGGGCGACTACCCGCACTGCCACCCCAACGACCACGTCAACCTCTCGCAGTCGACGAACGACGTCTATCCCACGGCGCTCAAGATCGCCGCCAACTGGGCCATCGACGACCTGGTGCGCGCGCTGGGCGAGCTGCGCGACGCGTTCATCGCCAAGGGCAGCGAGTTCGGCGACGTGCTCAAGATGGGCCGCACGCAGCTCCAGGACGCGGTGCCCATGACGCTGGGCCAGGAGTTCACCGCGTTCGGGGTGACGATCGGCGAGGACATCGACCGGCTGCGCGAGGCGGCGGCACTGGTGCGCGAGACCAACATGGGCGCCACGGCCATCGGCACGGGCATCAACACGGACCCGCGCTACGCCCGGCTCGTCTGCGAGAAGCTGTCGGAGGCCACCGGGCTGGACCTGGTGACCGCGCCGGACCTGATCGAGGCCACGGCGGACACCGGCGCGTTCGTGCAGCTCTCCGGCATCCTCAAGCGGGTGGCGGTCAAGCTGAGCAAGATCTGCAACGACCTGCGCCTGCTGTCGTCGGGGCCGCGCACGGGGCTGGGCGAGATCAACCTGCCGCCCATGCAGCCGGGGTCCAGCATCATGCCGGGCAAGGTGAACCCGGTGATCCCGGAGGTGGTGAACATGGTGTGCTTCCAGGTGGTGGGGAACGACCTGACCATCACCATGGCGGCGGAGGCGGGGCAGCTGCAGCTCAACGTGTTCGAGCCGGTGATCGGGTTCAACCTGTTCCAGAGCATCGGCATGCTGGTGCGCGGGGCGGTGGTGCTGCGCGAGCGGTGCGTGGTGGGCATCACGGCCAACCGCGAGCGGCTGCGGTGGATGGTGGAGAACTCCATCGGGCTGGTGACGGCGCTGGTGCCGTACATCGGGTACGAGCGCGCGGCGGAGGCGGCCAAGGAGGCGCTGAAGACGGGCGAGAGCGTCTGCGACGTGATCTGCGAGCGCGGCTGGATGTCCCGCGAGGCCCTGGACGAGCTGCTCTCGCCCGAGGCGATGACGAGGCCGCGCGCGATGCCGCACCCGGTGGAGGCGTAGAGAGGCCTCCAGCCAGCGAGGCGGGGCGCCCGTACGCCCCGGCGAATGAATTCGCGGCTGAGACAACACGAAGTCGGCCTGCGCCGACTGTGCGGGAACGGCCGGTGTGCGGCGCCGATCTCCACGCGCAATCAACCAAACCTGTACTTGCCCCAGCCCACGTCTCCGCAGCCCCTGGTCCGCTTCGACTCGTTCGATGCGCAGCGGGGGCCGCGCTCGTTCCGCTTCGGCGATTTTCGCGGGGTGGTGCGGGCGGATGCGGTGGACGACGTGCTGCCGGTGCTCGCCGAGGTGGAGCGGGCGGTGGCGTCGGGGCTGCACGCGGCCGGGTTCGTGGCGTACGAGGCCGCGCCCGCGTTCGATCCCGCTTTTATAACCTCACGCAGAGACGCAGAGGACGCGGAGAGAAGTTCTCTGCGTTCCTCTGCGTCTCTGCGTGAGTCCAGCAGTTCCGGGCTGCCCCTTGCCTGGTTCGCGATCTATGGAGCGCGCCAGGAGGTGTCGCCCGATGATGAGCAGGCGGTCGAGGGGCAGGCGGAGCTGGGCGCGTGGAGACTGGACCTGCCGGAGAGCGCGTACCACGAGCGCATCGCGCGCATCCGCGAGCTGATCGCGGCCGGGGACACGTACCAGGTCAACTTCACCGTCCGCCTGCGCGCCCCCTTCCGCGGCAGCGACATCGCCCTGTACGAGCGCCTGTGCCGCGCGCAGCGGTCGGCGTTCTGCGCGTTCCTGCGGCTGGACGGGGCGTCCATCGTCAGCGCATCGCCCGAGCTGTTCTTCCGCATGGCGGGCGGCGAGCTGGAGCTGCGGCCCATGAAGGGTACCCGCCCGCGCGGCCGCTGGCCCGCCGAGGACGACGCGCTGGCCGCTGAGCTGGCCGCATCACCCAAGGACCGCGCGGAGAACCTGATGATCGTGGACCTGCTGCGGAACGACGCGGGCCGCATCAGCGAGTTCGGCAGCGTGCGCGTGGAGCGGATGTTCGAGGCCGAGCGGTACGAGACCGTGCACCAGCTCACCTCCACCATCCGCTCGCGCCTGCGGACGGGAACGACTCTCACGGACGCCTTCCGCGCGCTCTTTCCCTGCGGCTCCGTGACCGGCGCGCCCAAGGTGCGGACGATGGAGATCATCGCGGAGCTGGAGGATGCCCCGCGCGGCGTCTACACGGGCGCCATCGGCTTCGCATCGCCGGGCGAAGCGGTCTTCAGCGTGGCCATCCGCACGCTCGTGCTGGACCACGCGGCGGGGACGGCGGAGCTGGGCGTCGGCAGCGGCATCACCTTCGACTCCGACGCGGCGGCGGAGTACCGCGAGTGCCTGGACAAGGCCGCCTTCGCGCACCACCCGCCGCACGACTTCGACCTGCTGGAGACGCTGCTGTGGGAGCGGGAGGGCGGCTGGTTCCTGCTCGACGGCCACCTGGACCGCCTGGCCGCCTCCGCCGCCTACTTCGGCTTCCCGTTCTACCGCGATGCCGTCATCCAGTCCCTGGCCGACGCGGAAGAGACGTTCAGCGGCCGTCCCATGCGCGCGCGGCTGACCCTCGCGCGCAGCGGACTCATCACGGTCCACAGCGGCCCGTTGGAAACCGTCTCACGCAGAGACGCAGAGGACGCGGAGGAACTGCAGTTCTCTGCGTCCTCCGCGTCTCTACGTGAGACCGCCGTGCGCATCGGGATCGCGGCGGAGCCGGTGGACAGCCGCGATCCGCTGCTGTATCACAAGACCACGCGCCGCGATGCGTACGAGCGCCGCGCCGCATCGCGCCCCGACTGCGACGACGTGCTGCTCATGAACGAGCGCGGCGAGCTGACGGAATCCACCATCGCCAACCTGGTGGTGCGCCTGGACGGGGTGCTGTGGACGCCGCCGCTGGAGTGCGGCCTGCTCCCCGGCGTCATGCGCGCCGACCTGCTCGCGCGCGGCGAGATCCGCGAGCGCGTCCTGTATGCCGCGGACCTGGCGCGCGCGGAGGAGATCTGGCTGGTGAACTCCGTCCGCCGCTGGCGCCGCGCCACGCTCGCAGACCCCCAACCCTCCCCCGAGGTTGGGGGAGGGTGGACGAGTAATGCGAGTCCGGGTGGGGGCGCCCACGCCGCACCGCCATCTCCGACCCAGGTAGATCCTTGATCGCACTTCGCTTTCGCCGGCCGGGGCTGCACGCGCTGGCCCTGGCGCTCGTCCTCGGCGCAGCCGCTGTCCCGGCAGCCGCCCAGCCGGATTCGGTGACGGTCCGGGTGGCCGTGTCCGACCGCGGGCGGCCCGTGACCCGTGCCCGGGTCCAGCTCGGCCAGCAGGCCACACGGGTCGACCGCACGGGGACGGCCAGCTTCCGCGCCCCAGCCGGCAGAACGTCGGTAGGGGTGACGGCGGCGGGATACGTCCCATGGCGTTCGGACCTCTTCCTCGACCGCGACACGCTGATCGCCATCCCGCTCCGCGAAGTCGTCATCATCATCGAAGACCCGATCGGGCTGGAGGAGATCGTCGTCACGGCCACGCGCAGCGAGCAGCGCATCGAGGACGCCCCCGTGCGCGTGGAGGTGCTGGCGCGCGAGGAGGTGGAGGAGAAGATGCTGATGACGCCCGGCGACGTGGCCATGATGCTCAACGAGACCAGCGGCCTGCGCGTGCAGACCACGTCTCCCTCGCTGGGCGGCGCCAACGTGCGCGTTCAGGGCCTGCGCGGCCGCTACACGCAGGTGCTCAGCGACGGGCTGCCGCTGTACGGCGGCCAGAGCGGTTCGCTGGGCCTGCTGCAGATCCCGCCCATGGACCTGCGCCAGGTGGAGGTCATCAAGGGCGCCGCCTCCGCGCTGTACGGCTCGTCCGCGCTGGGCGGCGTGGTCAACCTGGTCTCGCGCCTGCCCGAGGGAGACCGCGAGCTGCTGCTGAACGCCACCACGCTCGGCGGCGCGGACGCGGTGCTCTGGTCGTCGGCCGGGTCGCGCGAGCTGGGATACACGCTGCTGGCCGGCCTGCACCGCCAGTGGGACGCGGACGTGGACGGCGACGGCTGGGCGGACGTCCCCGCCTACCGCCGTGCCGTAATCCGCCCGCGCCTGTTCTGGGCGGACGATGCCGGCCGCTCCGCCTTTGCCACCCTCGGCGCCACGCTGGAGGAGCGCGAGGGCGGGGGACGGGCGGCGGACGGCACCGTGTTCCCGGAGGAGCTGGGCACCCGCCGCGTGGACGCCGGCCTCGCGGCGCGGTGGCTGGTGGAGCGCGGGCCGCTGCTGAACGCGCGCGCCTCCGGGATGATGCAGCGCCACGCCCACGCCTTCGGCCCGCGGCGCGAGCGGGACCGCCACGCCACCTGGTTCGGCGAGACGTCCGCGGCGTGGACGGTGCTGCGCCACA
>DASTLD010000539.1:0-4525 GCA_035715345.1 Longimicrobium sp. | reverse complement strand
AGAGCGCGGGCGCCGGCGGCCGCTGGGAGGACGACGAGCCGGACCCGGCGGTCGACGAGGTGGACCTGGAGGAGGTCTAGCCCTCCCGTGCTGGCCGGCGCCTGCATCGCCCTTCTGCTCCTGGTCCTGACCCCCGACCCGGCGTGGGCGTGGGGGCCGGCCACGCACGTGTACCTGGGCTCCGCCCTGCTGGACTCGCTGCACCTGGTGCCGGAGGCCATCCGGCCCCTGCTCTCCACCTATCCCTTCGACTTCCTGTACGGCTCGCTGGCGGCCGACATCTCCCTGGCCAAGAAGTACGTGCCGGAGGGGCGCCACTGCCACCACTGGCACGTGGGCGAGGAGATCCACGACCACGCGCCCAACGACCGGCTGCGCGCGGTGGGGCTGGGCTACCTGGCGCACCTGGCGGCGGACACCATTGCCCACAACTTCTTCGTGCCGCGCCAGCTCGTGCTCACCTCGTCCACCAAGGGCCTGGGGCACGGCTACTGGGAGGCGCGCATGGACACGCACCTGGGCGACGAGTACCGCCGCCTGGCCCGCGCCGTGGTGATGGACCACGACCACGCCCCCGCGGACGCGCTCTTCGACGAGGTGCTGAGCGACACGCTGTTCTCGTTCCGCACCAACCGGCGCATCTTCCGGGGGATGATCCGCTTCCAGGACAACGACCGCTGGCAGTCGGTGTTCGGCGGCATCGTGGAGCGCTCGCGGTGGACGCTCACGGACCAGGCGGTGCACGAGTACCTGGAGCGCTCCTTCGACTACGTGGTGGACTACCTGTCGCGGCGGTCGGAGGCCATCCCCGCCAAGCTGGACCCCATCGGCGACCGCCACCTGGCCATGAGCAAGCAGGTGCGGCGCCTGGCCCTGCGCGACGGCGCGTGGGAAAAGCCGGCGCTGCTGCGGGAGATGGCGGACAACTTCTTCCCGCTGCCGGAGGTGCCGTTCGGGCACCTGCGCGCGCTGCCGGAGGGCTCCCCGCACCGGCTGCCGTGACAGCGCGGGGGATGTCAGGAATCCCGCGCGGCGGACGTTAAGATGCGCCGCTGCTGTTGACGCGCCTGGCCACGCGCTTGCAGGTTGCGGGTCAGCGATCCAATCACCCCAGCTCTACCGGGAGAACGCCCCATGCGCAAACCTCGCCTCGTTGCCGCCGCCGTCGCGCTCGCCTGCACCACCGCGCTGTCCGGCTGCGCCATTCCGGGCATGACCATGTCGTTCGGGCAGGGCTGCGGGCTGGCCGCGATGGACCCCATGGCGGACGGCGCCAGCCGCCTGAGCCCGCACGCGCAGCGCTTCAACACGGTGCAGCGCGCGCACCAGCTGCAGGCCAAGGCGGGCATGCTGGGCTACCAGTACAACCGCGCCATCCGCAAGCCCGGCCAGCTCCCGGTGCAGAACGCGCGGACGCACAGCACCTGCGGGTACTGAGCTGGACTGAACGGACTCACGCAGAGACGCAGAGGGCGCAGAGAGATCTTCTCTGCGCCCTCTGCGTTTCTGCGGTATGCCTCGTGCCGCGTTCTTTTCGCGATAACGAGGATTGACAATCTTTGGCATCCTTCCTGATCTTTGCCCCTGAAGCAACTCACCCATGGGAAAAGAGGGAAGGATGAACGTGTCGCTTACACCCGAGCTCGAGCAGCTCGTAGACGACCAGGTCAAGACCGGCCGCTACCGCTCCGCGAGTGAAGTGGTTCGCGATGCGCTGCGGCTGTTCGCGAGGCGTGAAGAGCGGCATCGGCAGAAGCTCGATGCTCTCCGAGCGGCTGTCCAGGAGGGTTTCGAGGCGATGGACCGGGGGGACACCGCTCCGGGCGAGGAAACGATGCGCGCGATGATCGCGCGCCGCGAGGGCTCTCCGCCTTGAGCCGCTACGCGATCACTGGTCCGGCACGCAGGGATCTGGACGATGCCGCTGACTACCTCGAGTTCGAGTACGGTCGGCGCGACCTGGCGATCAAGTTTCTGCGGTCGATGAACGCCACGTTCGAGAAGCTGGCGCGACACCCTGGCCTGGGTCGCCTGCGTCCTGAGATCCCCAGGAACCCGCAGAGCTTCGCTGCCCGCAACTACACGATCTTCTACGCGCAGACCGCCGCCGGCATCGAGATCCTGCGAGTACTGCACCAGCGCCGCGATATCGATGCAGCCTTCGAGGAGGGTGAGTAGGTCTATGTGAGCCGCTTCGCCATGAAGATCAGCTCGTCGGCCGCGTAGCCGAGAGCGCGGTACCAGGCGGCGATGGTCGCGTTCCCCGGCTCGATGAGCAGGTTGATCTTGGTGGCGCCCGCCTCCCTCAGCCTGCGCTCCACCTCCATCATCAGCTTCGACCCGATCCCCCGCCGCCGGTGCGCGGGAGAGACGGCCAGGTGGTAGATCCACCCGCGGCGCCCGTCCCAGGCGCCGATCACCGTTCCCACCAGCTCCGCGTCCACCTCCGCGACGAGAAAGAGCCCCGGGTTCCGCGCCACGAGCTTGCGCAGCTCGAGGAGCGAATCCGAGGGCTTGATGGTCAGCCCGACATCGCGCCAGAGGCGCAGGACGGCGTCGTGGTCGGCGTCGCGGAACCCGCGGAGCACGGCGGCCGCGCTCAATCCCACTCGCGCTCGAGGTTGGCGTACTTGAGCACCACCGTCTTGCGGCCCACGGTGTCGAAGTCGATGGTGGCCTTCACGTCCGCCGCGTAGCCGGACACCGCCACCACCGTCCCCGCGCCGAACGACGGGTGCCGCACGCGCGAGCCCTTGGTCATCGACGGCGCGTCCTGCGAGTCCGAGTAGTCCACCTCGTAGCCGGAGTCCTCGTCGCGCCTGGCGGCGCGCGGCGCGGCCCACGACGCCTCCGAGCCGAACAGGCGCTGGCGGCGGGTGGGCGCGGAGTAGGCGGACTTCCACGGCTGCTGGTAGGCGGAGCGCTCCAGCACGCGCGCCGTCTGGCGCGCCTCCAGCAGCTCGCTCGGGACGGACTCCAGGAAGGGCGAGGGCGTGCCGTCCATCCACTGCCCCGCCCGCCGCCGCCGCTTGGCGTAGGCCAGGTAGAGCTTCTGCTCCGCCCGGGTGACGCCCACGTAGAAGAGGCGGCGCTCCTCCTCCAGGTCCGCGGGCTTGTCGTACGCGCGCGACAGCGGGAACAGCCCGTCCTCCATCCCGGTGACGAACACGAAGGGGAACTCCAGCCCCTTTGCGTTGTGCAGCGTCATCAGCGAGACGGCCTCCGCCAGCGGGTCGTGCTGGTCCACGTCGGCCACCAGCGCCACGTGGGCCAGGAACACGTCCAGCGGCCGCGGCGCCTGCGCGTCGGCTCCCTCGCCGGCCAGCTCCATCTCGAAGGTCAGCTCCGGGTCCTCGTCGTCCAGGCGGCGCTGGATCTCCGCGGCGCCGTTGACCAGCTCCTCCAGGTTGGCGATGCGGTCCTTGCCCTCCTCGCCCTCGGCGCGGAGGGCCTCCACCAGGCCGGACTCCATCACCAGCTCCTTGAGCAGCGCGTCCAGCGAGACGCCGCCCGCGGAGGCCAGCGCCGCGTACTTGCGGATGAGCCCGGCCAGCTGCGGCAGCGCGCGCGTGGCGGCCCCGCGCATCCCCTCGACCTGCCCCGCCTCTTCCGCCGCGATCAGCAGGGGGATGCCGCGCCGGGCCGCGTGCTCCGCCAGGCGCGTGACCGCCGTGTCGCCGATGCCGCGGCGGGGCACGTTGACGATGCGCAGGAACGACTCGTCCGCGGCCGGGTTGGCGACGAGGCGCAGGTAGGCCAGCGCGTCCTTGACCTCGCGCCGCTCGTAGAAGCGCGTGCCGCCGATGACGCGGTAGGGCATGCCCTCGCGGCGCAGCGCCTCTTCCATGGCGCGCGACTGCGAGTTGGTGCGGTACAGGACGACGAAACGGCGCAGCGTCAGGTCCGGGTTGTCCAGCATGCGCGAGCGGATCTCCTCCGCCACCCACTGCGCCTCGTCGTTCTCGTCCGCCGCCTCCAGCAGGGTGATGCGCTCGCCGCCGGGCGCGTCGGTGCGCAGCGTCTTGCCCTTGCGGTGGACGTTCTGCGCGATGACCTGGTTGGCGGCGTCCAGGATGTTGCGCGTGGAGCGGTAGTTCTGCTCCAGCCGCACGATCTTCGTGTCCGGGAAGTCCTTCTCGAAGTCCAGGATGTTGCGGATGTCCGCGCCGCGCCAGCCGTAGATGGACTGGTCGTCGTCGCCCACCACGAACAGGTTGCGGTGCTCCTCCGCCAGCAGGCGCAGGAAGACGTACTGCGCGCGGTTGGTGTCCTGATACTCGTCGACCAACAGGAAGCCGAAGCGCTGCGCGTAGCGCCGCAGCACGTGCGGGTGCTGCTGGAAGAGCTGCACCGGCTTGACCAGCAGGTCGTCGAAGTCGAAGGCGTTGGCGTCGCGCAGCGCCTTCTGGTAGAGCGGGTAGACGTCCGCCACCACGCGCTCGAAGACGTCCTGCGCGTGCTGGGCGTAGGCGTCGGGCCCCGTGAGCTCGTTCTTGGCGGCGGAGATGGCGCCGTGCACCGCGCG
>DASTLD010000538.1:0-3782 GCA_035715345.1 Longimicrobium sp. | reverse complement strand
CTCGCCCTCCCGGGAGAGGAACACGGTGCGCAGCGGCTCGTGGCGGCGGACGAGCTCCGCGAGAGCCCCGCGCAACACCTCGGTGTCCAGCACACCGCGCAGGCGCAGGGGGAAGGGGACGTTGTAGCTGGCCCGGCCTGGCTCGAGCTGCTCGAGGAACCAGAGCCGCTGCTGGGCGAAGGAGAGGGGGTGCTCCTGGGTGTCCCGCGACAGCCGCGGGATGGGGGCCTCCATCGGGCGAGCCGGAGAGGCCCGCAGCGCCTCGATGCGCTCGGCCAGGCTGGCCACGGTGCGCACATCGAACATGATGCGCACGGAGAGCTCCAGCCCGAGCCTGGCGCGCAGACGTGACACCACCTGGGTGGCCAGCAGCGAGTGGCCGCCCAGCGCGAAGAAGTCCGACGTCACCCCCACCGTCTCCCGGCCCAGCACCTCGCTCCACATCTCCGCCACCATCTCCTCCACCACCGTGCGCGGCGCCACCTGCTCGCCGCCCGCCTCCGCCGCGGCCTCGGGGCGCGGCAGCGCGCGGCGGTCCACCTTGCCGCTGGGCGTCAGCGGTATCGCGTCGAGGGGGACGAACGCGGACGGCGCCATGTAGTCCGGCAGCCGGTCGCGGAGGTGCGCGCGCAGCTCGGCGCCCGGGTCCGCGGGCGCGCCCGCCGCGGGGACGACGTAGGCCACCAGGCGCACGTCGCCCGGCGCGTCCTCGCGGACCGCGGCGACGGCAGCGGCGACGGCGGGATGGGCGAGCAGGACGGATTCGATCTCGCCCAGCTCGATGCGGTAGCCGCGCACCTTGACCTGGTCGTCCGCGCGGCCCAGGAACTCCAGCGACCCGTCCCCTCGCCAGCGCGCGCGGTCGCCCGTGCGGTACATGCGCGCGCCGGGCACGCCCCCGTGCGGGTCCGGGAGGAAGCGCTCGGCCGTGGCGGCGGGGCGGCCGTGGTAGCCGCGCGCCAGCCCGAGGCCCGCGACGTACAGCTCGCCGGGCACGCCGGGCGGCAGCATCCGCAGCGCGTCGTCCAGCACGTAGGCGCGCGTGTTCGCCAGCGGGCGGCCGACGGGCGGGCGCGCCTCGCCGCGCACGTCGAGGGCGACGGTGGCGCAGACGGTGGTCTCCGTCGGGCCGTACGCGTTGGCCATGCGCCGCGCGCCCCACCGCGCAACGGTCGGCGCGGACACGGCCTCGCCCGCCGTGACCAGCGTCTCCAGGTCCGGAAGATCGGCATCGGGCAGCGCGTCCAGCACGGCGGGCGGCAGCGTGGCCACGCGCACGCGCGCATCGCGCAGCAGGCGCAGCAGCGGCGGGCCGGGCAGGGCCTCCGCCTCCGTGGGGATCACCAGCACGCCGCCGTTCAGCAGCGTGTGCGCGATCTCCGCCACCGCCGCGTCGAACGAGAGCGAGGCGAACTGCAGCACCGGCGTTCCCGCGCCCACGCCGAACGCCCGGCCCTGCGCGGCCGCGAGGTTGCCGATCCCCCGGTGCGAGACGAGCACGCCCTTGGGGACGCCCGTGGAGCCCGACGTGTAGATGAGGTACGCCGCTCCGTCGCGGTCCACGTCGGTGGAGACGCGCTCCGCCGGAGCATCGCCCATCTCCTCGAGGAACAGCACCGGACGGCCGGCGAACTCGTCCGCCAGCTCGCGGCGGGTCAGGACGGCGGCGGCGGCGGAATCGTCCAGCATGTGCCGCCGCCGCTCCGCCGGGTACGCCGGGTCGATGGGGACGAAGGCGCCGCCGGCCTTCGTCACCCCCAGCAGCGCCGCCACCATCTCCGGCGAGCGCTCCACCGCCACCGCCACGCGCGACTCCGCGCCGATGCCCGCCGCCCGCAACGCCGCCGCGATGCGGCTGGCCCGCGCGTCCAGCTCCGCGTAGGTGAGGGTGCGGCCGCCGGAGAGGATGGCGGGCGCGTCGGGGTGGCGGTCCACGGCGGCCTCGAAGAGCCGGTGGAGCGCTTCGGAGCGCGCCTCCCGCGTCTCGCCCGCGCTCCACTGCGCGACCTGGCCGCGCTCGGCAGGGTCGAGCAGGGACAGGCCGGCGATGGAGCGGTCCGGATCGGCCACGGCCGCGGCGAGCACGTTGGTCCAGTGCCGCGCCAGGCGCTCGATGGTGGCGGGCTCGAACAGGTCCGCCGCGTACTCCATGAACCCGCCCAGCTCCCCGCCCAGGTCGATGGTGGTGAGCGTCAGGTCGAAGCGCGCGGTGCCCGTCTCCACCATCCCCATCCCGCCGCCGCCGAACACCGGCTCCGGCGCCAGCTCCGGCACGGCCCCGCCGCCGCCGCGGTTGGTGGGCGCCAGGGTGTGGTGGAAGTACATCACCTGGAAGAGCGGGTGCCGGCTGGGGTCGCGCGGCACGTTCAGCTCGTCCACCAGCTTCTCGAACGGCAGGTCCTGGTGGCGGTCGGCGTCCAGAAGCACGCGCTTGACGCGGCGCACCAGCTCGCGGAAGCCCGGCGCGCGCTCCATGCGCACGCGCAGCGCGGCGGTGTTCACCGTCAGCCCCACCACGTCCTCCAGCTCGCGGCGCGTGCGGTTGCCGAACACGGAGCCGATCACCACGTCGTCCTGGCCGGTGTAGGCGCGCAGCACCACGGCCAGCGCGGCCATGCACAGCATGTTGAGCGTCGCGGCCTCTTCGCGGCCCAGGCGGCGCAGCCCGTCGGCGATGCCGGCCGGCACGGTGAAGCGGTGCGCGGCGCCGCGGAAGCTGGCCTGCGCGGGGCGCGGGCGGTCCGTGGGCAGCTCGGTGTCCGGCGCGCCCTCCAGCAGCCCGCGCCAGAAGTCCAGCAGCGCGCGCAGCTTGTCGCCCTGGAGCTGCGCGCGCTGCCACACCGCGAAGTCCGCGTAGCGCACGCGCGGCTCCGGCAGCGGCGACGGGCGGCCGGCGCGGAACACCTCGTACAGCTCCGCGATCTCGCGCAGGATCACGGCGTACGCCCAGCCGTCCGCGGAGACGTGGTGCACCGTCACCACCTGCGCGTAGCGCTCGTCGGAGACACGCAGCAGCGACACGCGGAACACCGGCCCGCGCTCGAGGTCCAGCGGGCGCGCGGCCTCCTCGCGGACGAGGGCCTCCACGTCCTCCTGCGAGCGCACGCGGTCGCGCACGTCGATGACCTCCACCGGCACGGGCGCGGCGGGCAGCACCACCTGCTTGAGCGCGCCGTCCTCGGCGCGGAAGACGGTGCGCAGCGTCTCGTGGCGGCGCACCACTTCCGTGACGGCGCGCTCGAACACGGCCACGTCCAGCGAGGCGGAGACGGTTGCCGCCACGGGTACGTTGTAGAGCGGGTTGCCGGGGTCCATCATGGTGTGGACCCACAGCCGCTCCTGCGCGAACGACGCGGGGTAGACCGGCCCGGGTCCCGCGCTGGGAATGGCGCGCTCCGCGTCCGCCGCCGGCGCGCGCGCGGTGCCCCGCAGCCGCTGCTCCAGCAGCGCCCGCTTGCTCTCCGAAAGCCCCGCCCTCCGCTCGTTCAGGTCCGACACGTTCCGTATCTCTTTCCTTACCACGTTTACCCGTTGCGATACCGTCATGACGCGTGGCACACGGTGGCGCGTGGGCGGACGCCCCCACCCGCTCGCTCAGGCTCGCACCCTCCCCCAAGTCTGGGGAGGGTTATCGGGTCCTGCGCGGGCCTGCCGAACTCCGCCTCACGCGAAGGAGTACGCGATGCCCGTCGTGCGTGCACCAGTCCCGCGACACGCACAGAAGATCCTTCGGTCGCGCCCAGAGTACCGCGCATGCGTTGGGTTCCGCGCGGCGCTCCCTC
>DASTLD010000537.1:0-8406 GCA_035715345.1 Longimicrobium sp. | reverse complement strand
GGTGATCGGCACGCCCACCGCCAACCGCGGGCGCCGGGAGATCGAGGGGCTGATCGGGTTCGTCGTCAACACGCTGGCCGTGCGGGTGGACCTGTCCGGCGCGCCCACCGTGGCGGAGCTGCTGGGCCGGGTCCGGGAGCGGACGCTGGGCGCCCAGCAACACCAGGACATCCCCTTCGAGCAGGTGGTGGAGCGGACGGCCCCGGCGCGCAGCATGGCGTACAGCCCGCTCTTCCAGGCGATGTTCACCTGGCAGAACGCGCAGCGCGAGCGCCTGGACCTCGATGGCCTGCAGGTGACCTCGGAGCCCGGGGCCGCGGCCGGGCAATCCAAGGTCGACCTTGCCCTGGCGGTGGGCGAGCGGGAGGGGCGGATCACCGGCGGGGTGACCTATGCGACGGCGCTCTTCGAGCGGGAGACCGTGGAGCGCTGGACCGGCTACCTGCGGCGGGTGCTGGAGGAGATGGTGGCGGACGAGGGCCGGCGGGTGGAGCGGCTGGCGCTCGTGCCGGAGAGCGAGCGCCGGATGGTGGTGCAGGAGTGGAACCGCACGGACGCGACGTATCCGGCCGGGTCGTGCATCCACGAGCTCTTCGAGCAGCAGGCGGCGCGCACGCCGGACGCGACGGCGGTCGTCTCCGGGGACGAGACGCTGACCTACGCGGAGCTGAACGCGCGGGCCAACCGGCTGGCGCACCACCTCCGCGCGCTGGGCGTTGGTCCGGGCGTGCGGGTGGGGCTGTGCGTGGAGCGCAGCCCGGCCATGGTGGAGGGCATCCTGGCGGTGCTCAAGGCCGGCGGCGTGTTCGTGCCGCTGGACCCCGGCTACCCGGCGGAGCGCCTGGCGTACATGCTGGCCGACAGCGCGCCCGCGGTGGTGCTGGCGCAGGAGCACGTCCGCGGCCGCATCCACGCGGACGTGCCGGTGCTGGAGCTGGACGCGGCCCTGCCGGCCTGGGCCGACCGGCCCGCGGCCAACCCGGAGCGCGGCGCGCTGACGCCGGCGCATCCCGCGTACGTGACCTACACCTCCGGCTCCACGGGCCGGCCCAAGGGCGTACCGGCCGTCCATCACAAGGTCCTGAACCTGGTCCACTGGTACGGCCGCGAGCTCGCCATCGGCAAGCGCGACGCGGTCCTGCTGGTGATGTCGTTCTCCTTCGACGGCACGTACCGCAACCTGTTCGCGCCCCTCTTCGCGGGCGGGCAGCTGCACCTGGCCGCCGAGCCGTTCGATCCGGCGCGGATCGTGGCGCAGATCGCGGCCCATCCCATCCGCCTGGTGAACCTGACGCCCTCGGCGTTCCAGGCGCTGCGGGCGGCGGACGGCGAGGGCGCGCTGGCGCGGCTGCGGACGGTGGTCCTGGTGGGCGAGCCGGTGCAGCCGCGCGCGCTGCTGGAGATGCCGGAGCCGCGGCCGGAGTTCGTGAACCTGTACGGCCCCACGGAGTGCTCCGGCATCACCACGTATCACCGCCTGTCGCGCGACCTTGCGCGCTACCTGGAGCAGCCGGTGCCGGTCGGCCGCCCCATCCCCAACAGCCGCGTCTACGTCCTGGACGCGGCCGGGACCCCCGCGCCGGTGGGCGTGGCGGGCGAGCTGTACATCGGCGGCACGCCGGTGGGCATCGGCTACCAGAACCGCCCGGGCCAGACGGCGGAGCGGTTCATCGCCGACCCGTTCGGCGCGGAGCCGGGGGCGCGGCTGTACCGCACGGGCGACCTGGCGCGCCGGCGGGCGGACGGGACGCTCGAGTTCCTGGGCCGCATGGACGGCCAGGTCAAGGTGCGCGGCTACCGCATCGAGCCGGGAGAGATCGAGGCCCGGCTGGCGGAGCACGCGGCGGTGCGCGAGGCGGTGGCGCTGGTGCGCGAGGACGTGCCCGGCGAGAAGCGGCTGGTGGCCTACTGGGTGGGCGATGCGGCCGACGCGGAGACGCTGCGCGCGCACCTGGGCCGGGCGCTGCCGCCGTACATGGTGCCGTCCGCGTACGTGCGGATGGAGGCGTGGCCGCTCACGCCCAACCGCAAGCTGGACCGCCGCGCGCTCCCCGCGCCCGAGGGCGACGCCTGGGCCGCCCGCGGCTACGAGGCGCCGGTGGGCCACGCGGAGCAGGCGCTGGCCGACATCTGGGCCGAGGTGCTGCGCGTGGAGCGGGTGGGCCGCGGCGACAGCTTCTTCGAGCTGGGCGGGCACTCGCTGCTGGCGGTGCAGGTGATCTCGCGCGTGCGGCAGGTGCTGCGGGTGGACGTGGCGCTCGGCGAGCTGTTCACCCGGCCCGTGCTCGGGGACTTTGCGCGCGGGCTGGAGACGGCGGCGCGGGCGGAGCTCCCTGCCATCCAGCCCGCCGACCGGCGGGGCCGCGTGCCGCTGTCGTTCGCGCAGCAGCGGCTGTGGTTCCTGGAGCAGCTGGGGGACCTGGGCAGCGCGTACCACCTGAGCACGGGCGTGCGCCTGCGGGGCGGGCTGGACCGGGCGGCGCTGGCGCGCGCGCTGGACACGATCGTGGCCCGGCACGAGGCGCTGCGCACGGTGTTCGCGCAGGTGGACGGCGTCCCGGAGCAGCGGATCGCGCCGGCGGACGTCGGCTTCCCGCTCCGGGAGCACGACCTGGCCGGCCGGGACGACGCGGAAGCCGAGCTCGGCCGGCTGGTGGACCGGGAGACGCACGCGCCCTTCGACCTGGAGCGGGGGCCGCTCATCCGCGGCCGGCTGGTCCGCCTGGCCCCGGACGACCACGCGCTGCTGCTGACGATGCACCACATCGTCAGCGACGCCTGGTCGCTGGGGGTGCTGACCCGCGAGCTGTCCGCGCTGTACGCCGCCCATCGCGCGGGGCGGGAGGCGGACCTGCCCGCGCTGCCGGTGCAGTACGCCGACTACGCGGCGTGGCAGCGGCGGTGGGTGGAGGGCCAGGTCCTGCGGGAGCAGGCGGAGTACTGGACCCGGACGCTGGCGGGCGCCCCGGAGCTGCTGGAGCTGCCCGCCGACCGCCCGCGGCCGGCGGAGCAGGACCACGCGGGGGCGCGGCTCGGCGTGGTGCTGGACGAGGAGCTGACGGCGGGGCTCAACGCGCTGTCGCGGCGGCACGGGACCACCCTGTTCATGACGCTCCTGGCCGGGTGGGCGGCCGTGCTCGGCCGGCTGTCGGGGCAGGACGACGTGGTGATCGGCACGCCCACCGCCAACCGCGGGCGCCAGGAGATCGAGGGGCTGATCGGCTTCTTCGTGAACACGCTGCCGCTGCGCGTGGACCTGTCGGAGGCGCCCACGGTGGCGGAGCTGCTGGAGCGGGTGCGGGAGCGGGCGCTCCAGGCGCAGCACCACCAGGACATCCCCTTCGAGCAGGTGGTGGAGCTGGTGCAGCCGGCGCGGAGCCTGGCGCACACGCCGCTCTTCCAGGTGATGTTCGCCTGGCAGAACGCACCGAGGGAGGGGCTGGCGCTGCCGGGGCTGGAGCTGGGCACCATGGCCGGCGGCTCGCGGCTGCACGCCAAGTTCGACCTGTCGCTGGCCCTGTGGGAGACCGGCGGCCGGATCGAGGGGAGCGTGACGTATGCGACGTCGCTCTTCGAGCCGGCGACCGTGGAGCGCTACGCGGGCTACCTGCGGCGGGTGCTGGCGGAGATGGCGGCGGACGACCGCCGCCCCGTGCGGCGGCTGGCGCTGATGCCCGCGGACGAGCGCTCCCGCGCGCTGGAGGCGTGGAACCGCACCGACGCGGAGTACGCGGCGGCGTCGTGCATCCACGAGCTGTTCGAGCGGCAGGTGGAGCGCGCGCCCGGCGCGACGGCCGTGGTGTTCGGCGAGGATCGGCTCACCTACGCGGAGCTCAACGCGCGGGCCAACCGGCTGGCGCACCACCTCCGCGCGCTGGGCGTGGGCCCGGACGCGCGGGTGGCGATCTGCCTGGAGCGCGGGCCGGAGATGGCGGCGGCCGTGCTGGCCGTCCTCAAGGCCGGCGGCGCCTACGTGCCGCTGGACCCGGCGTATCCCGCGAACCGCCTGCAGTACATGCTGGCCGACAGCGCGCCCGCCGTGGTGCTCACGCAGGGCGCCGTCGCGGAGACGCTGGCCGGCGTGTTCGCCGGGCTGGGCGCGGACGTGCCCGTGCTGCGGCTGGACGCATCGACCCGGCCGTGGACTGACCAGCCGGAGACGGATCCCGCGCGGGACGGACTGACGCCGGGGCACGCGGCGTACGTCATCTACACGTCCGGCTCCACCGGCCGGCCCAAGGGCGTGCTGGTGCCGCACCGGGGGCTGTGCAACGTCGCCGCGGCGCAGCAGCGCACGTTCGGCGTGGGGCCGGACGACCGCGTGCTGCAGTTCGCCTCGCTCAGCTTCGACGCGGCCGCCTTCGAGCTGGTGATGGCGCTGGCCTCCGGCGCCGCGCTCTGCCTGGCGCCGCGCGAGGAGCTGCTCCCCGGCCCCGGGCTGCTGGGCGTCCTGCGCCGGCACGCGGTGACCACGGTCACCCTGCCGCCCTCCGCGCTGGCCGTGCTGCCGGTGGAGGAGCTGCCCGCGCTGCGCAACATCACCGTGGCGGGCGAGGCGCTGCCGGCGGAGCTGGTGGCGCGCTGGGGCGTGCGGCACCGGCTGTGGAACCTGTACGGCCCCACCGAGGCCACGATCTGGAGCACGGTGTCCGAGTGCGCGGACCCCGCGCGCGCTCCCCACATCGGCCATCCCATCGCCAACACCCGGGCGTACGTGCTGGACGCGGCCCTGGAGCCGCTGCCGGTGGGCGTGCCCGGCGAGCTGTACGTGGGCGGGGCCGGCGTGGCCCGCGGCTACCTGGGCCGGCCGGGGCTGACGGCGGAGCGTTTCGTCCCGGACCCGTTCGGCGGCGAGCCGGGCGCGCGGCTGTACCGCACGGGCGACCGCGTGCGCCGCCGGGCGGACGGCACGCTGGACTTCATCGGCCGCGTCGACCACCAGGTCAAGGTGCGCGGCTTCCGCATCGAGCCGGGCGAGATCGAGGCGCGCCTGCGCGAGCATCCCGCCGTGCGCGAGGCCGTCGCCCTGGTCCGCGAGGACGCGCCGGGCGACACGCGGCTGGTGGCGTACGTCGTCGGCGAAGAGACGGCCGGCGCGGACGTGCTCCGGGCGTACCTGGGCCAGGCGCTGCCCGCGTACATGGTGCCCGCGGCCTTCGTGCGGCTGGACGCGCTGCCCCTTACGCCGAACGGGAAGATCGACCGCAAGGCGCTTCCCGCGCCGGAGGGCGGCGCGTTCGCGCGGCGCGGCTACGAGGCGCCCGCGGGCGAGACGGAGCAGGCGCTGGCCGACATCTGGTCGGAGGTGCTGGGGGTGGAGCGGGTGGGCCGCTGGGACGACTTCTTCGCGCTGGGCGGACACTCGCTGCTGGCCGTGCAGGTGATCTCGCGGGTAAGGCAGGTGCTGCAGGTGGAGGCCGCGCTGGGCGAGCTGTTCGCCCGGCCCGTCCTCGGCGACTTCGCGCGGGCGCTGGAGACGGCGGCGCTGGCGGAGCTCCCGCCCATCGAGCCCGCCGACCGGAACGGCCGCATCCCGCTTTCGTTCGGCCAGCAGCGGCTGTGGTTCCTGGAGCAGCTGGGAGGCCGGGGCAGCACGTACCAGATCCCCATGCGCCGGCGCCTGCGGGGCCCGCTGGACCGCGCGGCGCTGGCGGGCGCGCTGGACGCGCTGGTGGCCCGCCACGAGGCGCTGCGCACCACCTTCGCGCAGGCGGACGGCGTCCCCGAGCAGCGCATCGCGCCGGCGGACGCCGGGTTCCACCTCCTCGAGCACGACCTGGCCGGGCGGGCGGACGCGGAAGGCGAGCTCCGCCGGCTGATGGCCGAGGAGGCGGGTGCGCCCTTCGACCTGGAGCGGGGGCCGCTCATCCGCGGCCGCCTGGTGCGGCTGGCGGCGGACGACCACGTGCTGCTGCTGACGATGCACCACATCGTCAGCGACGGCTGGTCGAGCGGCGTGCTCACCAACGAGCTGGGCGCGCTCTACGCGGCCCATCGTGAGGGCACGGAGGCGGCCCTTCCCGCGCTGCCGGTGCAGTACGCCGACTACGCGGCGTGGCAGCGGCGGTGGGTCGAGGGCCAGGTCCTCGAGGCGCAGGCGGACTACTGGACGCGGACGCTCACCGGCGCGCCGGAGCTGCTGGAGCTGCCCACCGACCGTCCGCGGCCGGCGCAGGTGGACCATGCGGGGGCGCGGCTGGGGGTGGAGCTGGACGAGGAGCTCACGGCGGGGCTCAAGGCCCTGTCGCGGCGGCACGGCACGACGCTGTACATGACGCTGCTGGCGGGCTGGGCCACCGTGCTCAGCCGCCTTTCGGGCCAGGACGACGTGGTGGTGGGCAGCCCCATGGCGGGCCGCGGCCGGCAGGAGATCGAGGGACTGATCGGCTTCTTCGTCAACACGCTGGCCCTGCGCCTGGACCTGTCGGGCTCCCCCACTGCGGCGGAGCTGCTGCGGCGGGTCAAGGAGCGGGCGCTGGAGGCGCAGCACCACCAGGACATCCCCTTCGAGCAGGTGGTGGATCTGGTGGCCCCGGTGCGCACCCTGGCGCACCACCCGCTCTTCCAGGTGACGTTCGCGTGGCAGAACACGCCGCGCGGCGCCGGCGAGGGGCTGTCCCTGCCCGGGCTGCAGGCGGACGGGATCGGCATGGACGCGTCCGACGCGACCGCCAGCGTGGACCTGTGGATGGGCCTGCGCGAGTCGGGCGGCCGCATCGTGGGCAGTGTGACGTACTCCACGGCGCTCTACGAGCGGGAGACGGTGGAGCGCCACGTGGGCTACCTGCGGCGCGTGCTGCGGGAGATGGCGGCGGACGACGGCCGGCCCGTGGAGCGGCTGCCCCTGCTGCCCGACGCCGAGCGCGCACGGGTGGTGGAGACGTGGAACTGCACGGATACGGAGTACGCGTTGGAGTCGTGCATCCACGAGCTGTTCCAGGCGCACGTGGAGCGCGCGCCGGACGCCACGGCCGTTCTGTTCGAGGACCGGCGGCTGAGCTACGCGGAGCTGAACGCGCGGGCCAACCGGCTGGCGCACCACCTCCGCGTGCTCGGCGTGGGGACGGATGCGCGGGTGGCGATCTGCGTCGAGCGCGGTCCGGAGATGGTGATCGCCGTGCTGGCCGTCCTCAAGGCGGGCGGCGCCTACGTGCCGCTGGACCCGGCGTATCCCGCCGATCGGCTGCAGTACATGCTGGCCGACAGCGCCCCCGCCGTGGTGCTCACGCAGGGCGCCGTCGCGGAGACGCTGGCCGACGTGTTCGCCGGGCTGGGCGCGGACGTGCCCGTGCTGCGGCTGGACGCATCGACCCGGCCGTGGACGGACCAGCCGGAGACGGATCCCGCGCGGGACGGACTGTCGCCGGAGCACGCGGCGTACGTCATCTACACCTCCGGCTCGACCGGCCGGCCCAAGGGCGTGCTGGTGCCGCACCGGGGACTGTGCAACGTCGCCGCCGCGCAGCAGCGCGCGTTCGGCGTGGGGCCGGACGACCGCGTGCTGCAGTTCGCCTCGCTCAGCTTCGACGCGGCCGCCTTCGAGCTGGTGATGGCGCTGGCGTCGGGTGCCGCGCTCTGCCTGGCGCCGCGCGAGGAGCTGCTCCCCGGCCCCGGGCTGCTGGGCGTCCTGCGCCGGCACGCGGTGACGACGGTGACCCTGCCGCCCTCGGCGCTGGCGGTGCTGCCGGTGGAGGAGCTGCCCGCGCTGCGCAACATCACCGTGGCGGGCGAGGCGCTGCCGGCGGAGCTGGTGGGCCGCTGGGGCGTGCGGCACCGGCTGTGGAACCTGTACGGCCCCACCGAGGCCACCATCTGGAGCACGGCGGCGGAGTGCGCGGACCCCCCGCGCAAGCCGGACATCGGCGCCCCCATCGCCAACGTGCGGGCGTACGTGCTGGACGACGCGATGGAGCCCGTGCCTGTCGGGGCCGCGGGCGAGCTGTACGTCGGTGGCGCCGGCGTGGCGCGCGGCTACCTGGGCCGCCCGGCGCTGACGGCGGAGCGCTTCGTCCCGGACCCGTTCGGCGCGGAGCCGGGGGCGCGGCTGTACCGCACGGGTGACAGGGTGCGCTGGCTGGCGGACGGGCGGCTGGACTTCATCGGCCGCATCGACCACCAGGTCAAGCTGCGCGGCTACCGCATCGAGCTGGGCGAGATCGAGTCGCGGCTCATGGAGCACCCGGCCGTCCGCGAGGCCGTCGTCGTCGCCCGCGAAGACGCGCCCGGCGACGCGCGGCTGGTGGCGTACGTCGTCGGCGGCGAGACGGCCGGCGCGGACGTGCTGCGCGCGCACCTGGGCCAGGCGCTGCCGGAGTACATGGTGCCGGCGGCGTACCTGCGCCTGGACGCGCTGCCGGTCACGCCCAACGGCAAGCTGGACCGCCGGGCGCTCCCCGCGCCCGAGGG
>DASTLD010000536.1:0-5993 GCA_035715345.1 Longimicrobium sp. | reverse complement strand
CTCTGGCGTCCTGGCAACTGTTCGGGCTCTGCACGACCCCGTGTAGGGCGCCCAAGCTGAGGGGCGGAGTCTCGTCCACAGGATGAACGGGCTACCCTACACTCCGAATTTACTACTTGGCTGACATACAAGGATGACAACGAGCGTCCGGGGGCTCTTCCCGGGTCCCTATGACAACGGGGTGTTCCGCGCTCTTCTGTTCCCTATTCCCTAATCCCTAATCCCTATTCCCTGCAGTTCACTGCGTCTGCACGATCTCATCCGTGATGCGGTACTCGCCGTCGAGCCAGGCGATGATCTCGCGGGCGCCGGGGTGGTCGGAGGTGGCGTACCGGCCGCGCAGGGCGTCGGCCTTCTCGCCCAGCCGGTCCAGTCCCACGTCCTGCAGCGTCAGCAGGTCCTCGCGCACGCGGGCGCCCAGCTCCTCGCCCAGCACCTGCACCGCGGCCTTCGCCATCGCCGCGCCGTACGCGTACTCCTCGCCCAGGCGGTAGCTCTCCGCCAGCGTCAGCGCCGGGATGCGCGACAGCGTGGGCTGCAGCGCCGGGTTGATGCCGTGCGCCGCCACGTACTTCGCGATCCCCGCCGGCCGGCCGGTAAAGCCGCGCAGGTGCAGGTACTGCGACATGCGCTGCCCGTCGTTGACAGGATAGTTGTCCCACAGGAACGGCTTGCGCCCGAGCTGCTCCGCCACGCGCGCCAGGTGTCCCGGCGACCACTCGCGCGACACCACCTCCTCGCCCGTCCACAGGATCTCGACGGCGGGGTCCAGCGCCTCGCCCAGGCGCTCCAGGTAGCGCGGGGGCCGCGCGCCGAACACGCGGTCCAGCACCGGATCGTCCGAGTAGTAGCTGGGGCACACCAGGATGCGGTCGGCGCGCGTGCGCTCCGCCGCGAAGTCCACGATCTCCACCTGCCGCTCCGCCAGGTCCGGGTCGCCGCCGGGCATGTCGTCGAAGAGCAGCGCCACGTCATCCGCGCGCAGCTCGTCGAAGAACGCCAGCTTGCGCTCCAGCGCCTCGCGCGCGGCGTCGTCGAAGCCGTGGAAGATCTCGTACGGGCTCAGCCCCACGCCGAAGCGCACACCGGCCTCGCGGCAGTGGTCCGCCAGCGTGGCCAGCGCCTCCGCCAGGTGCGGCGGGTGCGGCTCCGTCCAGCGGCGGCGCAGGTACGGGTCCGCCTTGGGCGCGTACAGGTAGAAGCGGTAGCCGTGCGGCGCCAGGAACGCCACCGTCTCCGACCGCGCCTGCCAGCTCCACGGCCTGCCGTAGAACCCCTCGATGATCCCCAGCTCCACGTCCATCCCATCCCCCGGCGTCCGGTGAACTCAGCGAGCCGCGTTCCCCGGGCAATGCCGGTGCCGCGGCGGCGGCTGAAACCGGCGGCGGCCCCGCCCGTACGAGCGCCGGTTCGTGTGGGACCCCTGATCTCTCCCGACCAGACACGCACGATGCGCACGCTCATCCTCCGGTCCGCCGCGGCGCTCGCCGCGGCCGCGGCCGCCCCCGCATACAGCCAGCAGGCGCAGTCCCCCGCTCCCGCGCAGGTGCTCTTCCTGGGCACCTACCACTTCGACAACCCCGGCCTGGACGTCGTCAAGACGGAGGTGGCGGACGTGCTCCTGCCCGCCAAGCAGGCGGAGATCGCGGCCGTGGTGGAGGCGCTGGCGCGGTTCCGTCCCACCAAGATCGCCATCGAGGCGCGCCCGGAGCGCGCGCGCCTCGTCGACAGCCTGTACGCCGCCTTCCGCGCGGGCGCGCACGCGCTCGGCCGCAGCGAGACGCAGCAGCTCGGATTCCGCCTGGCGGCGCGCTTCGGGCACGAGCGGCTGTACGCCATCGACCACGGCGGCGAGTTCCCGTTCGAGGCGGTGATGGCGTACGCGCAGCAGCACGATCCCGCGTTCCTGCAGCGCATGCAGGGGCTGATCGGGCAGATCACGGAGGTGGAGAACCGCATGCAGCGGGAGATGACCATCGGCGGCATCCTCCGCTTCAAGAACGACCCGGAGATGATCCGCGAGGGCCACGCCTTCTACATGGAGATCGGCCGCATCGGCGCCGGCGACACCTTCGTGGGCGCGGACCTGGTGTCCGCCTGGTACGACCGCAACCTGCGCATCTTCAGCAACCTGCAGCGCATCGCCGAGGCCGGGGACCGCATCCTGGTGATCTACGGCAGCGGCCACGCCGCCACCCTCCGCGAGTTCGTCCGCGCCACCGCGAACATGCAGCTCGTGGAGGCCCTCGACTACCTCCCCGCCGCCTGACGCGATCAACGGCCCCACGCCCCTCCCCCGAAGTTGGGGGAGGGGCAGCGAGGAACGAGCGGGGAGGGGCCTCCGCCCTCTGGAGGCAGCCGGCCGCCGGACGGATCGCCCGCACTGCACCACTGGTATCCGCGTCAGCGGCGGGCTCCGTCACACGCGGAGGCCCCCACCCGGACTCGCATTACTCGTCCACCCTCCCCCAACTTCGGGGGAGGGTTGTTCGTGCATCCTCCGACGCGCGTCTGCCGTTGCATCGCCCCGCGCGGTGCCGATACTTTCGCGGCGCTCACCCGATCGCATCCCCCTGATCCGCATCCGCCGGTGAATCCCGTCCTCTGGGGCGTGCTGGCGTACGTGCTGGCGCAGTTCGCCATCGGCATGTACGTGTCGCGCCGCATCCGCACGGAGACCGACTACATCCTCGCGGGCCGCAGCCTGGGCTACGGCCTGGCCACCTTCACCATCTTCGCCACCTGGTTCGGCGCGGAGACCACCGTGGGCTCCGCGGGCGCGGTGTACGCGGACGGCCTGTCCGGCAGCACGGCGGACCCGTTCGGCTACGCGCTGTGCCTGCTGCTGATGGGCGCCTTCCTGGCGCGCCCGCTCTGGAACCGCAAGCTGACCACGCTGGCGGACCTGTTCCGCGACCGCTACTCGCCCGCGGTGGAGAAGCTGGCGGTGGTGCTGATGGTGCCCACCTCGGTGCTGTGGGCCGCCGCGCAGATCCGTGCCTTCGGGCAGGTGCTCTCCGCCTCGTCGGGGCTGGAGACCACGCTGATGATCACGCTGGCCGCGGCGGTGGTCATCGCCTACACGGCGTTCGGCGGGCTGCTGGCGGACGCGTGGACGGACCTGGTGCAGGGCATCGCCCTCATCGTGGGGCTGGGGGTGATCTTCGTCGTGGTGATGCGGCAGGTGGGCCTGGAGACGCTCGCCTTCATCCCCCCGGAGCGCCTTCGGATGTTCGATCCCGAGCTGGGCGTGCTGGGGGTGATGGAGGCGTGGGCCATCCCCGTCTGCGGCTCCGTCGTGGCGGCCGAGCTGGTGTCGCGCGTGATCGCGACGCGCACGCCGCAGGTGGCGCAGCGCTCCACGCTCATCGCCGCCGCGGGATACCTGGTGATCGGGCTGATCCCGGTGACGCTGGGCCTGCTGGGCGCCTCGCTGCTTCCCGGGCTGGACGATCCCGAGCAGGTGCTGCCCATGCTGGCGCAGCGCTACCTGCCGGGCATGCTGTACGTGGTGTTCGCGGGCGCGCTGGTCTCCGCCATCCTCTCCACCGTGGACACGACGCTGCTCGTCGCCGGCTCGCTGGTGTCGCACAACCTGGTGGTGCCGCTGCGCCCGGGGATGAGCGAGCGGGCGCGGGTGCGGGTGGCGCGCGCGGGCGTGGTCACGTTCGGGATCGTCGCGTACGCGCTGGCGCTCTCGGCCGAGGGCGTGTACGCGCTGGTGGAAGAGGCGTCCGCGTTCGGCAGCGCGGGCATCTTCGTGGTGGTGATCCTGGGCCTGTTCACGCGCTGGGGCGGGGCGCCCGCCGCCGCCGCGTCGCTGGGGGCCGGCATCCTCTCCTGGGTGCTCGGCGCGTACGTCCTCCACGCGCCGCACCCCTACCTCCTCTCGCTCGCGGCCGCCCTGCTCGCCTACGCCGCGTTCGCCGCGGTCAAGCCCAAGGTGGCCGCAGCGGCGCGCCCACAACCCGCATAGGACGCGAATCCCGCGCAGCCGCGCGGGATTTTCGTCGGCCCCTTCCGAGCGGCTCCGCGGCGCGCGGGGCCGCTTCTGCGCGCACCTATAAATGTCTTGACCGGAGCGGTGGAAACGAGCAATCATGTTCGTGCGCTGCCGGCGATCCCTGTCCGCAAACGCGACACGTTTCGCGATGGCCGCGCGGGCATCCGTGGTTCGCGCTTCCCCCACATCCCGGACGGACGAACATGCGCCTCGACTCAGCGCGTATCCTCCCGTTGGTGCTCGTCCTGGCTGCGCTCGCGGCCTGCGGAACGCCGGGTGCCGAAAGGGACGCCCGCCTGCCCTCGGCGGAGGAGCGCCGTGCGCGTGCGTTCACGCTGACGGAGGTGGCCCGCAGCGACCCCGACGCCCTCTTCGCGCTGATCGGCGGCCTCGACGTCGACTCGCGCGGGCGCATCTTCGTCGCGGACCTGGCCGCGCCGGAGGTCACCGTCCTGGCCCCCGACGGCCGTCTCGAGCGCACCGTCGGCCGCCGCGGCAGCGGCCCCGGCGAGTTCCAGGGCATCTCCAGCGTCCAGGTCCTCCCCGACGACAGCCTGCTGGTGTTCGACCGGCATCGTGAGCGGATCACGGTCTTCGGTCCCAGCCTCGATTCCGCCGCATACACGGTCAACCTCGCCTCGCGGGGAACCGTGGGCGCCCGGCAGGTGCACCGCACGCGGAGTGGCGGCGACCTCGTCGCGGTCTTCACGCGAGCATACTCCACCTGGGACGATCCTCGCGAGGACGCGAGCCGAATGAACGTGGTGCGGCTGCTCGGGGCGGACGGCGCGCTGCGCAGGGATTCCATGCTCATGGTCCGGGCGAACGAGTCGCTGGTGCGGCGGGAAGGCCGTGGTGTGGCGAGCGCGTTCAACCCGTTCGGCGGTCAGAGCCTCGTTCGCTTTGGTCCGGGCGATCGCCTGTACCATGCGTGGACCGACTCGCTTGGAGTAACGGTTTATGGGCCGGATGGCACGCGCACATCGCGGTTCCGGGTTGATCATCCGGCGAAGGCAGTGGACGCGGCCGACGTCGAGCAGTGGTCGGGGCGGCTTGGCTCGGCGTTTCGTCCGGCCCTGGACGAGGCGGCGAAAGGGGGCTGGCCCGCGCTCGACGAGATGGTGGTGGACGATGCCGGCCGGGTCTGGCTGCGGCTGTCCGGCGGCGAGACCGAGACGCGGGAGTGGCTGATCTTCAGCGGCGACGGACGTTACGAGCGGTCTGCGTTCCTGCCCGCCGGTACCGTCATCCATCAAGTCCGCGCGAACCGCGTCTTTACCTCCGTTGATCCCGAGGAGGAGCCCCGCATCGCGGTCTACGCCCTCAGCTCGCGCTGGCGGTAGCCCGGTTCCAGAGAGTGCGGTTCACTTTCCACTCTTAACACGGGAGGTCGTATGAGGCGCAAGATGTTCAATCTCCTCGCCCTGCTGGTAATCGGTGGCGGTGCGCACCTGCTCGCGCAGCAGACCCCCGCGACCGGCGGAGGCACCGAGGAGAAGGTCTGCTGCACGGCTGTGAAAGGCGACCACTGCTGCGGGAAGAGCGTCTGCCGCGCCGGCTACTGGACGTGCTGCGCGGATGAGACCTGTGACTGACGCGGTGATCGCCGTACCCCGCTGATGCGGTGAGCTGTGCGCTGAGGCCGCACCAGCCTGACCCATTCACCCTTTGCAGTGGAGGGAGCATGAAGAGGACGATGCTGAACCTGCTGGCGCTGGTGGTGGTCACCGGCGGAGGCGCCCACCTGGTGGCGCAGGACAGCCCGCCCACCTCGGGCGGCGGCAGCGACGAGAGGCCGCAGGTGTGCTGCACCGCGCTGATCGGCACCTCGTGCTGCGGCGCCGACAAGTGCCGCGCCGGCTGGTGGAGCTGCTGCGCGGACGCCTCGTGCGACAGCACCGACAACTGACCGGCGCCGGGGCAGGGCAGGCGGCTGGGCCCTCGCATCACCCTTTCACCTTCACGAAGGGAGGCAGCATGAAGCGCACGA
>DASTLD010000535.1:0-4107 GCA_035715345.1 Longimicrobium sp. | reverse complement strand
CGCGCGTGCACGTGCTGCACCGCGCCGGCAAGCTGGGGCTGGGAACGGCGTACCTGGACGGCTTTCGCTGGGGCCTGGAGCGGGGGTACGACGTCCTCTTCGAGATGGACGCCGACTTTTCGCACGATCCCGTGCACCTGCCGCAGTTCCTGAGTGCCATCGAGACCGCCGACCTCGTGCTCGGCTCGCGCTATCGGGACGGCAAGGTGACGGTCGTGAACTGGCCGATCGCGCGGCTCCTCCTGAGCTACTTCGCGAACGTGTACGCGCGCTGGGTCACCGGGCTGCCGCTGGCGGACGCCACGGGCGGCTTCAAGTGCTTTCGCCGCGAGGTGCTGGCGGCCATCGACCTCGACCGGGTGGAGTCCAACGGCTACGCCTTCCAGATCGAGATGAGCTTCCGCGCCTGGAAGAAGGGCTTCAGGCTGGGCGAGATCCCCATCATGTTCGTGGACCGGGACGTGGGCGAGAGCAAGATGAGCAAGAAGATCGTGCGCGAGGCCATCTGGCGCGTCTGGCGCCTGCGCCTGCTCGCGGTGTTCGGCCGCCTGGACCGCCGTCCCGCCCTGCCGCCGTCGCCCCCCGGCGCCTGATGGCCGACGTCCCCGCCGCCGCCGCGCGCTTCGTCCGCGCCCTGGCCGCCGCCGTGCTGCGCGAGGGCGAGCCGGACGCACTGGCCGCGGACGCGCGCGCCGCGCTGGACGGGGTGTTCGCCGCGCAGAAGAGCCTGGTGCTGGACGTCCAGTTCACCGGCTTCGCGCAGAAGGGGCAGCTCGTGGGCGGCGTGGACCCCGCCGTGCTGCGCGCCGCGGGCCAGCTCATCATGCTGCGCGTCACCCGCCTGGGCTTCACCCCGGAGGCGGGGCAGGGGGACCTGGCCGCCCTCTTCGCCGCCGTCTCCCGCCCGCCGGGGGAGCTGGGTCCGGACGGCGTGGCCGGGGCGATGGCGTCCGCCGCGCCGCGCGGCATCTACGTCAGCGCCGCCGGCGGCGCGGTCTACAAGCCCGCGCCCACACCGAAGCCGACAGCAACGCCCACCGAAAGTACGCCGAAGCCGCCCGAAGCGGCGGCGGAGCAGGGGAGTGCGCCCGCGGCGGAGGCCCCCCCGCAGCCGGCGGCGGCGCAGGAGGACGCGGGCGATTGGGACCTCGCGGAGTTCGATCTGGTGGACTCGGCGGAGATCCTGTCGCAGCAGCTCGGCGGCGGCCCCAGCGCGGCGGAGATGCGCCTGTCCGGGGAGGTGGAGCCGCCCAGCACGGACATGTACCACTTCTTCCGCGCCACGGACGAGAAGCAGGCGCAGACGGAGGTGCTGCCGCGGCTGCTGGCGGAGGCGGACAACGTGACGCGCTTCGACGAGCTGGCGCAGGCCGCCGCGCGCAGCGTGCTGGCGCTGGTGCGCTCGGACGCGCACCCGCAGGCCGTGGAGCTGCTGGACGCGCTGGTGCGCGAGGCGGACCGGCCGGACCGCAACCGCTTCTTCCGCGAGTCCGCGGTGGGCGCGCTGCGGCGGGCGGGCACGCCGGAGACGCTGCACCGGCTGCTGGACCTGCTGCCCACGGGCGGCGAGGAGCGCGAGCGCATCCTGCGCTTCTTCGTGTTCATGGGCCGCGAGGCGCTGGAGCTGCTGCAGGGCGCGCTGTTCCGCACGCAGGAGCCGGAGCTGCGCGCGGCCATCTTCCGCGCGCTGCTGGGGGTGCAGGGCACGCACGACCGCCTGGTGGCCGTGGCGCTGCAGGAGGCCGGGCCGGCGCGCATCCGCACGCTGCTGGAGCTGGCGCGCGGGCCGGAGGTGGACGCGGACCTGGCGCGGCGCTGGGCCGCGGAGGCGGCGAAGCACGCGGAGCCCGCCGTGCGCGTGGAGGCCGCGCGCGGGGCCGCCAACCTGGGCGGGCGCGCCGCCATGCGCGTGCTGCTGGACCTGCTCTCGGACGGCGACCGGCAGGTGCGGATGGCCGCGATCCAGGGGCTGGGGGCCATCGGGGAGGCGGCGGCGGTGCCGTTCCTGGCGCGCGCCCTGAGCGACTCCGCGGACGAGGAGCTGCAGGTGGCCGCCGCCGCCGCGCTGGGCCGCATCGGCTCACCGGACGCGCTGCCGGGGCTGCTGACGATCGCCACGAAGCGCTCGCTGTTCGCGGGCAAGCGGGCGCAGCGCCTGAAGATCGCGGCGGTGCAGGCCATCGCCCGCATCCCCACGCCCGCCGCCCGCGACGCGCTGGCCTCCATCGCCGCCGGCAAGGACGACCTGGCCGAAGAAGCCCGCCGTCTCCTCGCCGCAACCTGAGCGTCCACGGCCGAAACATCGGGACCGCCGCCCACGAGCCACGTGAGCGGCGGTTTTTCGTCGTGCGATGATGATCGCCGACCATGGAGGGCAGCGTACGGGGCGAGGCACCCGGCCGGCGGTTGAAACCGCGCCTCCAACGGCACGAAGTCCGCCTGCGCGGACTGAACGGGAAAGTTCCGCGCGCGGGGGGCGTTCCCCGCATGTCCATGGTAGAGACGCCCCGCCGGGGCGTCTCTACGGCGATTGCCTTGCCACAGTAGGTGGCAACGTGCACCACCGTTCTCCCTCTCCCACGTAGTTTGTGGGAGAGGGACAGCGTGGAGCGGCGGACGCGACGAAGTCGCGCGCCGGCGCTCCACGCAGGGTGAGGGTCCCCCCCTACACCACCAGCACTCCCGCGTCCGCGCAGGGCGTGGCCGCGGCGGACGTGGCCACGGTCACGCTGCGGCCCTCGGCGCTGATCCGCACGGTGGCGTTCTGGCGCGCCAGCAGGCGCACGCGTCCGGACGCGTCCGTGTGCCCGCGCGTGTGGCCGTTGTAGTCCGCGCCGAACGCGTCCACCGCCGTGTTGGGGCGGGTGAGGCCCGCGGCGGTGCGCACCACCACCTCCACGCACGTCGCCAGCTCCGGCCGGTTCAGCCCCACCCATTCGCGCAGCCCGGTGAGCGGCACGGTGAGCTGCCTCCGCGCGGCGTCCATGCGCAGGCCGCGCACCCACACCCAGCGGCCCGTCGCGTCGTCGAAGCGGTAGAGGCCCGTGGCGGGCAGGGAATCCGCGCGCGGGCCGGGGCGCCGCGACAGCTCCGCCGGCACGCGCAGTTCCGCCGGGCGCCCGCCGTCCAGCTCCAGCGGGTGCCCGCGCGCGTCCGTCAGCTCCAGGCGCAGCATGCCGCCGGAGACCAGCGGCATGGCGCCGGCGCCCGTGTCCAGCGTCAGGTCGCCGGGCCCGGCGATGAGGCGGGCGTCGTCGCGCGGGTCCAGGAACGCCCACAGCGCGCGCACCGCGCCGGCCGCCGGCCGCCCGTCGCGCCGCAGCAGGGTATTGGGCTGGATGGTGACCGATCCGCCGCCCGGCAGCGACAGCGTGGCGCCTTGCTCGGCGGTGAAGGCGGCGCTGTCCAGCGGCGCCAGCACCACGTCGTGGCGCGTCTCCCAGGCGGGGGAGACGGCGGCGTGCTCCACGACCGCCGCATGGCCGTCCGCGCTCGCCGACAGCGCCAGCCGCGGCGACGGGCGCACGGCGGGGAAGCGGTACTCGCCCGCGGTGCCGGTGGTGGTGCCCGGGCCGCCCGCGATGCGCACCTGCGCGCCGGCGATGGGTCGTCCCGCGGTGTCCAGCACGCGCCCGCCCAGGCCGCCGGCCTCGCCCGGGGTGCCGACGCCCAGCGCCTCGTCCAGGGCCGGCAGCCGCGCCGTCGAGCATGCCCCGAGAAGGGCGACCACGAAGAACGGGAGGAAACCGCCGAGCGTGCGATGTCGATTTGCCATCATCATGCGTGTGTCGGAATGATCAGAGTGCCGGGGGCGTCCAGAGCGGGATGCGCGCGGATGATTCACGGGCTCCGCGCCGGTTGCGCCAAATGCAGCGGGCATGCCGATCGGTGAACCCGTTGCGAGAGGGCACGTTAGGTGGCGTCCACGCCGTGCCGGATCGGGGCGGCGGCGGGACGATTCGGGGCGCCGCTGGGACAGCGTGGACGCGGGCTGAGCCGCGTTGGATGCCGCGATCAATCATGGACGGACTCGAGAGGGCGATACCGTCGAGAATCGCCCAGGAGGCGCGATCCGAGCCGCCGAAGCCTCCGTATCGCCCGAAACGG
>DASTLD010000534.1:0-3972 GCA_035715345.1 Longimicrobium sp. | reverse complement strand
GGGACGACCTGGTGCTGCCCGAGGCGCAGACGCGCACGCTGCGGCAGATCGTGGCGCAGGCGCGGCACCGGGCGCGGGTCTACGGCCAGTGGGGGTTCGGCCGCGCGGGAGAGCGGGGGCTGGGCATCAGCGCCCTGTTCTCCGGCCCCTCCGGCACCGGCAAGACGCTGGCGGCGGAGGTGATCGCGGGCGCGCTGGCGCTGGACCTGTACCGCATCGACCTGTCGCAGGTGGTCAGCAAGTACGTGGGCGAGACGGAGAAGAACCTGCGCCGCGTGTTCGACGCCGCGGAGGCCGGCGGGGCGGTGCTGCTCTTCGACGAGGCGGACGCGCTGTTCGGCAAGCGCAGCGAGGTCAAGGACGCGCACGACCGCTACGCCAACATCGAGGTGAGCTACCTGCTGCAGCGCATGGAGAGCTACGGCGGGCTGGCGATCCTGACCACCAACCTGAAGGACGCGCTGGACCCCGCGTTCCTGCGCCGCCTGCGCTTCGTCGTCGGCTTTCCGTTCCCGGACGCGGCCCAGCGCGAGCGCATCTGGCGGCGCGCGTTTCCGGCGGCGGCGCCCACGGAGGGGGTGGACCCGTCGCGGCTGGCCACGCTGGCGGTCTCCGGCGGCAACATCCGCAACATTGCCCTGGGCGCCGCCTTCCTGGCCGCGGACGAGGACGCGCCCGTGCGCATGGACCACCTGCTGCGCGCCGCCCGCGCCGAGATGGCCAAGCTCGAGAAGCCGGTCTCGGCGACGGAGGTGGCAGGGTGGGTGAGTGCGTGAGTGCGTGAGTGCGTGAGTGCGTGAGTGCGTGAGTGCGTGAGTGCGTGAGTGCGTGAGTGCGAAAGTGCGAAAGTGCGAAAGTGCGAAAGTGCGAAAGTGCGAAAGTGCGAAAGTGCGAAAGTGCGAAGGGGCGAAGGGGCGAACATGCGAGGCACGCGGTACGAAGTACGGAGGGAGCGGGTGTGCGCGTCGGCCAGGGACGGCCGGGGTGAAGGACACGGCGAGCGTGGATGGGGCATGATGCGTCCGGACATCGAGCTGCACGTGGACGAGCTGGTGCTGGAGGGCGTCGCCGCCCGCGACCGCCATGCCGTCGGCCAGGCGATGCGGGCCGAGCTGGCGCGGCTCATCGCGGAGCGCGGCCTGCCCGCCTCGCTCGCCGCGGCGGACGGCATGGCGCGGCTGGACGGCGCCCGGTTTTCCGCGGCGGCCGGGCAGGGTCCGGCGCAGATCGGCGCCGCCGTGGCGCGGTCCATCTTCGGCGCGGGAGGGGGAGGATGATCGCCAGCCTGACGCAGCACACGCCCGCCCCCGTGCGGCCGGCGCCATCGCCCGTGCTCCGCCGCAAGTGCGCGTGCGGGGGCACACCGGGTCCCACGGGCGAGTGCGAGCAGTGCCGGAAGAAGCGGCTGGGCCTGCAGCGGTCTGCTGCCTCCGCCGGCCCGGCCGTGGCCCCGCCCATCGTGCACGACGTGCTGCGCTCGCCCGGGCGCCCGCTCGACGCGGCGGCGCGCGCGGACCTGGAGCCGCGCTTCGGGCACAGCTTCGCGGACGTGCGGGTGCACACGGACTCGCGCGCGGCGGAATCCGCGGCGGCGGTGGGGGCGCGGGCGTACACGGTCGGCCGGGACGTGGTGTTCGGCGCCGGCGGCTACGCGCCGGCGTCCGGAGAGGGCCGCAGGCTGCTGGCGCACGAGCTTGCCCACGTGGTGCAGCAGCGGGGCGTGCCCGCGGCGCTGCAGCCCAGGCTGGAGGTGGGCTCCAGCGACGCGCCCGAGGAGCGGGAGGCAGAGGCGGCCGCGGCAACGGTCGTCCGGATGACGCCGATTCCCCGGCTTGCCGCCCTGCGCACGGCTTCCACCGTGATCCAGCGCCAGGCCGCCGTTCCCGTCGAGCTGGTGCCCGCTTCACCGGACGATGCGGAATGGCGGAAGGAGCACGGGATCGATCTTCCCACCGTGAGTGAAGAGACGTGGCGGCTCATCGGCGGAAAGGCCGACAACGCCGGAAAGAAGCTCGCGCACGCAGAAAAGGTGCAGATCGCCACGCTGCTCAAGATGTCGTTGCCCGCCGGTCCACTCATGGCCTTTGCCCAGGGGCCGCGCTTCGTCGTGCACGACACTGCCTCGCCCGTGTCCGCGAGTACCATCGCGACGCAGGCCAAGCTAAACCGGGGTTCGCTGGGGAAAGGAGTGTACGCCTGGGTACCTGCGGCCGGTGACCTAACCATCACGCGCCAGACCCCGTTCGAGGCGAACCGCCCATCGGCCACGGAGTGGGAGAAGTGGGCTGATGAGATGACTCAGGCGGACCGGGAAAAGGAATTTCGCGCGGTCTGGAACGCAGCCCTCCCATCACAGCGCCAGTCGGCGCTGGACCGGGCGCTGGACGGCTTGACGAAGGAAGAGGCGAAGGAGGAGAAATCCGCTACCAAGGAGCATCCCTCCATTCAAGACCAGTTCGCCGGCGGGAAGATCTTCACCGCGGGCTCCTGGGCAGTGCGCGAGATCTGCGCGAAGGCAGCGTCCGACGGTGCGGCGTCCGTAGCGGCAAAAGGCAAGGAGACAGCCCTGGAGGCGGCGTGTTCCAGGCTCAAGCCTTACTTCGCCGGGCGCAAGTCCCGGGTGGAGTCCACGACCAACGTCGAGATCGTGCAGAACGACACGACGGTGCCATGCGCCAATCCGGAAGCCCTGAAGAAGCCGCCGAAGCTCGCCTACACCGACGTCCAGTACCAGGGGGTGACCCTGTTGTACCTGCGCGCGGCACTCGCCGCGGGCGTGTTCCCGGAGATCACCACGCATTTCTGGGTGGACAGCAAGCTGAAAGGCCACTGCGATCCCCGATGCTTCAATCTCAACCGGCTGTATGACCAGATCGCCGCAAGCCTGGGGCATGGCAAGGGCTCGAGCTACGGGGTCAAACCCTCGTACGGAAAGACGTGGGGAACCCATAACGTCTGGTGGTACAACCCCGTTTGTGGAGCGAAGCCGTGAAACGGGCGGTGATGGAATCCCCGGTCCGTGCCTCGAACGCGCCTCCAGTCCGCCGCAAGTGCGCGTGCGGCGGCACGCTGGGACCCACGGGTGAGTGCGAGCAGTGCCGGCGCAAGCGGCTGCAGCGGGAAAGCGTCATGGGTCCGGCGGATTCCGATCTCCGGAGCGATCAAGGAGCGGCGGCCTCTGCTGCTCGCACGGCGTACCACTTCTCCAGCATCGGCATTCGTTCGCAACGGAAGAGCGCAAACGCTCCCGCGGTTCCCGTGAACGATTTCGAGGACTGTCCCGCGGACTGGCAGATGGAGGCGGAGGGGGCCCTGGTGCTCGGCAGGAAGTGGATCGCCAACGTCGTGGCCGGACTTTCGTCCCTTCCCGATCCGATCCCTCCCGTGGTCGCGACGCTCCTCAACCGGCACTTCCACACGACGGACCGCGGCCACGTCAAGAAGATCCTCGGGCATTTCAGCACGATCGCGTCCGCGATCAACAGCAAGATCGACTTCGAGTGCGAGACCAAGTGCGACCCGAACGAGACCGCCTACGTCTACAGCATCTGGTCGGACATCCACCTTTGCCCACCGTGGCACGCGGCGAGCGGCAACGCGCAGACGAACGCCATCATCCACGAGCTTGCGCACGACGCCGCAAACCGGGACGACAAGGCGTACCAGTGGCAGCCGGCGTACGCCACCCTCTCCCCGGCCGACGCCATGAACAACGCGGATTCGTACTCGCACTTCGCCCAGGACGCCTTCTGATGCCGGCCCGGCCTTAACCCGATCCCGCTCTGGAGATGAACTCCCGCGCCCTGCCATTGCCCACCCCCATGCGTGCTCGCCCCGCGAGCCCGGTGCTTCGCCGCAAGTGCACCTGCGGCGGCACGCCCGGGCCCACGGGGGAGTGCGAGCAGTGCCGGAAGAAGCGGCTGGGCCTGCAGCGGTCGGCTTCCTCCGCCGGCCCCGGCATCGCCCCGCCCA
>DASTLD010000533.1:0-5916 GCA_035715345.1 Longimicrobium sp. | reverse complement strand
CCCCTCCCAAACCCTCCCCCAACTTCGGGGGAGGGCATTTTTCTACCCGGTTCCGGGCGTCGTCACCTGAGGGAGAGGCGGTTCCGCTGCGTGCGATACGCCCTTTCGGGGGCGCGCGCCGTGAAACCGAACGACGCGGTCCCTCCAATCCGCGGGCGGCGCGGGGACGGCCGTAAGCGCGACCGGGTCCGGAGCGCCGATTTCATCACTCTTCCGCTTCGGCGGCCCGGACGCACCATTGGGAGCGGGCGGCCGACTCCCGATCCGGCCCGCCCCCAGGCTTCCCGCGCTTCCTCTCCCCGGCGGCACACGCCCTCTCCGAAGCCACCAGACCAGGCCAGACACGCATCACTCCGGAGGACTCCGATGCCTCGTCTCTGCCGACTCCCCGCCATCCGCGCGCAATCTGCCATTCCGCTGCTGGCGACGTGCCTTGCCGGCGCGCTCCAACCCGCCCCCGCGCAGGACGCGGACACCACCCGGACCGTCGCCCGCGCCTCGGCCGAGTACCAAGGGTTCTTTGCCAGGCTCGACAGCCTGTGGATCCCGTTCGAGCGCGGCGCCGCCACCCTGTCCGAGCTGGACAGCCTGGTCCTGCGCGACATCGCGGCGGTCCTGGCCCTGAACCACGACCTGGAGCTGCGGATGTGGGCCAGCGCTCCCGACGCCGCCCGCCCGCGCGGGTCGGGGGAGCGCCCGACCGGCTCCGCGACGACGCTGGCGCGGCGGCGGCGGGAGGCGGTGCGCCGCTACCTGCTCAGGCTCGGCGCGGACCGGCACCAGCTCCGGAACCAGCGCGAGGATCCCCGCGTGTTCCCCGCGGGGCACAGGTGGCGCGACAAGGGCGGCACCTTCCTGTTCGTCGCCCGCAAGGGTCCGTCGCTGAACCTTCCGCCGCAGAACGCGCGCGTCCGTGTCCGCGCGGCGCCCGGCTCCGAGGTGTTCTTCGTCCCGCTGAGGCACGCGCAGCGGGGGACCACGGCGCTCTGCCAGCCGCCGGCCCTCACGCGGCTCGGCATGGTAAGGGCCGACTCGGTCCTGCTGGACAGCTATCCCCCGCGCGCCATCGTGGCGGTGGCCCGCGACACCGCGAAGGTGATCCGCACCCGCGAGCATTCCGTGGATGCCGGCAAGCGGCCGGACGTGATCGACTTCACCCTGGAGCTCCCGGATCCCCGATGCCGATGAGCGAGCGCGCCACGCTCCCCGAGAGCCTGGTCCCCGCGGTCCCCGGGCTCGCCGTCCTCGCCTACGGCCTCACCATTCCCGACGAGGACGTCCGGCTCCTCTTCGGCGCCGTGCTGTCCGTGCTCTGCTTCTCGTGCTTTGCCGTGGTGCTGCTGTCGCGGGGCAGCATCCGGCGCTGGTCGGTCCGGCGCGCCGTGCGGCGGGTGGCGGCGCTGACGGCCGGGGCGGTGGTGGCGCTGTTCCTCTTCTTCTCCGCGCGGGCCAGCCTGGTCGGAGGGTACCGCTGGCCGCCCGAGTCCGACTCCACCGTCGTTACGCTGATGCCCGCGCGCCTGCGGCTGCTTCCCCCGTCGCTCTCGTTTCCCTACGGCGACTGCCGGGACGCCATGGGCCGCACGTGCACCGACCCCGTGCCCCGCGAGGCACGTTCCGCGGACGAGGTGGCCGCGCTGATCGGCGAGTGGGGTCCCTCCGACATCCGGCTCCCCAGCCGGGCGCGGCACACCTCCACGGCGATCCTGCTGTTTCTCTACACGGCCGCCGCGGTGCAGCTCATCCTCCTCTTCGGCATCCTGGCCATGCGCCGCATCACGCCCAAGGTGATCCTGGAGGAGTTCCGGCAGACCTGAACCCTCCCGTCGCCCACGGTTCTTCGCGCGCAAGCGAATCGCCCGGAGCCGGTACGCATCGCCCGGCGCGTGGCGCGGACTGCCTCTCGAGCGCGGGAGGCCCCCTTCCCCAACCCCTCCCCCAACTTCGGGGGAGGGGCTCTTTCACCGCGCGGGAGAGGCCCCGTTTGTACAACCGCCTGCCGTGAAGGGCGAGCCCTGTAGAGACGCCCCGCCGGGGCGTCTCTACCATGGAAATGCGCCGTCCTGCGCTTCGAGCACGGCCCTCCCCCGTTCATCGCGGGCGGACGTACGCACGCATTCACGCACTACCGGATGCGCACGATCATCCACGCGGCCTCGTCCAGCGGGGCGCCGCCGGTGGTGGCGGTGAGGGTGTAGGCGCCGCCGAAGCCGTCGTCCTCGATGCGGACGTAGTTGGGGCTGCCGTAGCGCCAGGTGAGCGTGGCGGCGTTGCCGGAGACGGTGCTGGGCGCGCCGGCGTCCTCGCGCGTGGCGGTGCCGCCGCTGCGCAGGACGGCGGGCGCCAGCCACCCCGCCCCCGTCGCGCGGCCGGCCGTGCTCACCCGCGCGAAGGCGTGGTTCTGCAGGTCGGGCGCGTCGGTCAGGTCGTCGGCGGCCTGGCTCAGCGTCCAGCGCAGCAGCGCGTCCGCCGCATCCCACCCATCGCCCATGCGGCCGGCCAGCCCCATCCGCCGCGCGCCCGTGCGGTCGAAGCCGTGCCATCCCTCCATGGCCCCACGGACCGCGGCGGCGATGGCATCGTCCTCCGCGACGCCCCGCCGCGCCAGCCGCTGCGCCTGGTCCAGCAGGAACGACGCGGCGCTCGCGTATCCCGCGGTCACGTCGCCGCGCGTGCCCATGGCCAGCATGGCGAAGGGAGCGCGGTCCGGCGCGGCGGCGTCCGCGGCCCAGTCGTGGTTGTCCAGCAGGCCGATGCCGCGCGCGCGGCCCAGCACCGCCCACGCCAGCAGGTCCGCGCCGCCCTCCAGCGCCCACGCGGCGGACGCGCCCGGCGCCATCCCCGCCTCCGCGGCGTACTGCTCCTGCCATGCGTGCGCGACCTCGTGCGCCGCCGTGCGCAGCAGCCCGGCCGCGCTGAACGCGTACGCGCTGTTGAGGAACACGTGCGACAGCCGTCCCGCGCCCGCGGACGTGGTGGAGGTCAGGCCCAGGTACGGGCTGCTCTCGCGCCGGGCCACCACCAGGAGCTGCCGCGACCCCGCGCTGCTGACCGGCGCGGTGGCCGACAGCGTCGCGCGCAGGAGAGGGTAGCCGTCGCGCACCAGCGTCTCGAACGCGCTGTCGGCCCGCGCGATCCACGCCGCCGCGCCGCCCTCCGGCTCCTGCCCCTCGGCGATGGCGAACACCAGGTGCCCGCCGTACACGCGCACCACCCGCGCCCCCAGCGGCGCCGCCAGCGAAGGATCCGTCAGCGTGAAGCGCTCGCCCGCCTGCCACGGCACCGAGCGCGCGGCGGGGCTGCCGGACGAGAGCGCGCCGGCGGTCCGCCGCACGTCGCCGTCCAGCGCCGCCCGGCTGGCGGACGCCGCCCCGCCCGCGCCCGGCGCCGCCTGCCCCGCCTCCGCGATGCTGGCCACGTAGCTGTTGGGCGATGGCGCCGCACCCTCGAAGCCGGTGGCGGCGCGGTTCACCAGCCGCGCGTCCAGGAACGCCAGCGCGTACTCCGCGCCCGCGATGGGTGCCAGGCGCAGGCAGCGCACGTCGCCCGCCGACAGCCGCGCGGGCACGCCCACCGCCAGCGCCAGCTCACCCGCCCGGCGGCGTCGGACGGAGACGCCCGCCGCCACGTCCGCCCCCTCCGCCGCCACCGCCTCCGCCGCGCCGCCGCTGGTGCACCCCGCGTCGTCCACCGGCGCGACGATCACCCGCGCCTCGCCGTCGGTCGCGCCCACCACCCGCGCCCGCGCTGCGCCGATGCTGACCACGGCAGACGCCAGCGCCGTCATCCGCTCGCCGCGCAGCACGACCGTATCGCCCCCCGCGCGCTCCGCCGCCGTGATCCGCGCCCGCGCCGGCGCCCCGGGAACGGGCCCGGCGCCCGGGCCCGTCGGCGCGCCTCCGCACCCGGCCAGCACGGCGGACGCGAGCAGGATGGAGAGGGTGATGATGGAAGCGCGCATCGTCCGGGGCGGGTGGCACGTGTGCGCGCCCCGGCGGCATCCGGAGCGCGCCGCCCTCCAATGCCAGCTCCGGACCCATCGCCGGGATGGTGTAAGTCGTTGCGGGTGATGTATTTACGTCGGCAGCGGCAACGCGCCCGCGCGTCCGGATGATGGACGGACGGGCGCCGGGAGAAGCGCAACTCGTTGTGGGGATGGGGTTTGCGTGGTGTGCGACCGGAAATCCGACGGGCATGCGGAGAATCGTGCTCCCCGCCTCCTCCCCTCGCGGGCAGACAAGATCCTTCGGCCCCGCTGACTCTCGGTGCACGTCGGGTCACGTGCCGGGGCCTCAGGATGACAACTCTGCTCGAGGCGGTGCTCGAAATCGGGGCGGACGGCCGCATGCAGTCGGCGAAGGCCGACTTCACGTTTTCGTTGCCGCGATTTCAATCGCCGGGGCGCGAAGCCTCGTCGCACGCGAAAGGGGCCGCGCCCCTCGCGGGATGCGGCCCCTTCGATCATCGTACGGCTGTGCGGGTCAGGCGCTGGTGCCGGCCAGCTCCTCCGGGTGGCCGATGGAGCTCTCGGCGGTCTCCAGCACCGGCACCTCCGCCTCCGCCACGCCGTGGTGCGCCAGCCAGCGCTCCGCCTCCAGCGCCGCCATGCACCCGCTGCCCGCCGCGGTGATGGCCTGGCGGTAGTAGTCGTCCGCCACGTCGCCGGCGGCGAACACGCCCTCCACGCTGGTCGCGGTGCGCCAGGGCTGCGGCATCAGCAGGTAGCCGTGGGGAGATAGCTCGACGTGGCCCTTGAGGAACGCCGTGTTGGGCGTGTGCCCGATGGCCACGAACAGCCCGCCCACCTCCATCTCCCGCTGCTCGCCGGTCCTGGTGTCCTCCAGCAGCAGCGCGGTCACGAAGTCGTCGCCCAGCACGTCCACCACGCGGGTGTTCCACTCCACGCGGATCTTGGGGTTGGCCAGGACGCGCTCCGCCATGATGCGGCTGGCGCGGAACTCGCCGCGGCGGTGGATGATGACCACCTCGCTGGCGAACTTGGTCAGGTAGGTGGCCTCTTCCATCGCCGAGTCGCCGCCGCCGACCACGGCCAGGCGCTTGTCGCGGAAGGCGGGCAGGGCGCCGTCGCACACCGCGCAGGCGCTGACGCCGCCGCCGTTCTGCGCCAGCCGCTCCTCGTTGGGCAGGCCGATCCAGTTGGCGCGCGCCCCCGTGGCGATGATGACGGACTTGGCGGTGATCTCGCCGCTCCACGACGTCTGCAGGCGGAACGGCTGCCCCGAGAAGTCCACGGAGACGATGTTCTCCATCAGCGTGCGCGTGCCGAACTTCTCGGCCTGCTTCTTCATGCGCTCCATCAGCTCCTGCCCGCCGATGCCCTCGGGAAAGCCCGGGAAGTTCTCGATGTCGGTCGTGTACATGAGCTGCCCGCCGGGGATCATCTCGCGGCTGGGCTCGCCCTCCACCACCAGCGGGTTGAGGTTGGCGCGGGCGGCGTAGACGGCGGCGGTCCAGGCGGCGGGGCCGGAGCCCACGATCACCAGGGTCTCGACGTTCCCTTCGGCAGGCATTGGATCTCCAGGAGGTGCGGCTGGGGCACGTTGTGGCGGAAACGGGGATTCGGTTCGCCGGCGCGCCGAATCTAACCGAAACGCCGGTTTGCTGCCACGGGGCACACCTCTGATACCGCGCCGGTTCCGCCCGGCCGAGGCGAGGAGACCATCGTGCACATCGCATCGCGCGGACTGCACCCGGGCGCCGGCGCGCGGAGCGGGCGGCGGCGCATGCGGAGGCGCCCCCACCCCGGCTCGTTCCTCGCCGACCCTCCCCCAACTTCGGGGGAGGGTTGTACATGCGCCGGGGCTACCCCGCGCCGCCGCCCGCCGTGCCAACCCCACCCCCGTAGATGTTGGGTCTCAGCAGATTGCGCTGACACCCGTCTTGCCCGCATCATCC
>DASTLD010000532.1:0-7633 GCA_035715345.1 Longimicrobium sp. | reverse complement strand
TCCCCACCGACACGCCCGCCAGCGTGGCGTAGCGGAAGCCGAACGCCTTGAGGCTGTCCAGGAACACGACCGTCGTCGCCAGCCCCACCGTGCGGTAGGCGCTGAAGATGATGTCGCCCTGCTCCTTCTTGCCCATCGTCTTGTTCCAGAACCCCATGGCGGCCGGCACCACGGAGTTGAAGATGATGCGGCCCGGCGTGGTGGCCACCCACACCTTCTCCTCGCCCTCCTCGCGCTCGTCCGTGGGACGCGGGTCCATGAGGAAGTACACCGTGCTGTGGTACCCCACGCGGCGGTGGGCCAGCGCCATCTCCACCTCGGCCACCGCGCCGAAGCGGGGCAGCACCTTCGTCATGTCGCGCTCGGCGGGCGTCCGGGCCATCTCGGCCTGGTCCGCCGCCACGTCGGCCGCAAAGCTGGCCTTGTCCTTGGTCAGCCAGTAGCACCCGATGACGATGTCCTGCGACGGCGCCGCCACCGGCCGCCCGTTGCTGGGCAGCAGGATGTTGTTCGACGACAGCATCAGCACGCGGGCCTCCAGCTGCGCCTCGAACGAAAGCGGCACGTGCACGGCCATCTGGTCGCCGTCGAAGTCGGCGTTGAACGCCGCGCAGACCAGCGGGTGGATGCGGATGGCCTTGCCCTCCACCAGCACCGGCTCGAAGGCCTGGATGCCCAGGCGGTGCAGCGTGGGCGCGCGGTTCAGCAGCACGGGGTGGTCGCGGATGATGTCCTCGAGCACCTCGTACACGCGCGGGTCGTCGCGCTCCACGATCTTCTTGGCGCGCTTGACCGTCTCGGCCTCGCCGCGCTTTTCCAGCTCGTGGATGATGAACGGCTTGAACAGCTCCACCGCCATCGCCTTGGGCAGGCCGCACTGGTGCAGGCGCAGCTCCGGGCCCACCACGATGACCGAGCGGCCGGAGTAGTCCACGCGCTTGCCCAGCAGGTTCTGGCGGAAGCGCCCCTGCTTGCCCTTGAGCATGTCGCTGAGCGACTTGAGCGGGCGCTTGCCGCGGCCGCGGATGGCCTTGCTGCGGCGCCCGTTGTCGAACAGCGCGTCCACCGCCTCCTGGAGCATGCGCTTCTCGTTGCGCAGGATCACCTCCGGCGCGCGCATCTCCATCAGCTTCTTCAACCGGTTGTTGCGGTTGATGACGCGGCGGTACAGGTCGTTCAGGTCCGACGTGGCGAAGCGGCCGCCGTCCAGCGGCACCAGCGGGCGCAGGTCCGGCGGGATGACCGGCACCACGTCCAGGATCATCCACTGCGGCTTGTTGCGCTCGCCCGGCGTGGCGCCGCTGCCGCGGATGGCGTCGATGACCTTGAGCCGCTTGAGCACCATCTTCTTGCGGTGCTGGCTGGTCTCGTTGGCCACCTGGGTGCGCAGCGACTCCGCCAGCGAGTCCACGTCGATGTGGCCCAGCAGGGTGCGCACGGCCGGCGCGCCGATGTCGGCGGCGAACTCCGCGTCGCCCTCCTCGCGCGCCTTGTCGCGCAGGGCGATGTAGTCGTCCTCCTCCAGCACCTGGCTGTGCTTGACGTCCTGGTTGCCCGGGTTGGTGACCGCGTACGCGGCGTAGTAGATCACCTTCTCCAGGTCGCGGAGCGTCATGCCCAGCAGGTAGCCCATCTGGCTGGGCAGCGTCTTGAACATCCAGATGTGCGCCACCGGCACGGCCAGCTCGATGTGGCCCATGCGCTCGCGCCGCACCTTGGACAGCGTGACCTCCACGCCGCACTTGTCGCAGACGTGCCCGCGGTAGCGGATGCGCTTGAACTTGCCGCAGTGGCACTCCCAGTCCTTGACGGGACCGAAGATGCGCTCGCAGAACAGGCCGTCGCGCTCCGGCTTGAAGGAGCGGTAGTTGATGGTCTCCGGCTTGGTGACCTCGCCGAAGCTCCAGCCCCGGATCTCCTCCGGAGAGGCGATCTTGACCTGGATGAAGTTGAAGTCCTGAGACCGGGTCTCGCGGACGCGGGGAAAGTCGATCATTCGTGGTCCCCTTCTATCGTGTGTTCCCGGGCGGCGGTGCTCGGGCCGGCGTTAGTCGCGTTCTTCTGGAACTGCAGGGTACAGGTTACAGGGAACAGGTTACAGCCTTCGAAAACCCGCGGTTGCAGGCTGTCACCTGTAACCTGTCCCCTGTCCCCTCGTGCATCAGGACCCGAGGGTCACGCTGATGCCGAGGGCCTGCAGCTCCTTCACCAGCACGTTGAAGCTCTCCGGCAGGCCCGGCTCGGGCAGGTTCTCGCCCTTGACGATGGCCTCGTACACCCGGCTGCGGCCGTTCACGTCGTCGGACTTGACCGTCAGGATCTCCTGCAGCGTGTGCGCGGCGCCGTACGCCTCCAGCGCCCACACCTCCATCTCGCCGAAGCGCTGGCCGCCGAACTGCGCCTTGCCCGCCAGCGGCTGCTGCGTGACCAGCGAGTACGGCCCGATGGAGCGCGCGTGGATCTTGTCGTCCACCAGGTGGCTCAGCTTGAGCATGTAGATCGCGCCCACCGTGACCGGGCTCTCGAACTGCACGCCGCTGCGGCCGTCGCGCAGGCGCACCTTGCCGCCGGGGGTCAGCCCCGCCGCCGCCATGTGCTCCTCCAGCGCCGCCGTCAGCCCGTCGCCCTTCTTGCTCTTGGCGAGGGCCGCGGCGGCGGGGAAGGCCTCCTCCACCGTCGTCTCGCGGCGCTCCGCCAGCTCCTTCGCGGCGGACACCAGGTAGCCGCTCAGGTCCTTGAGCTTGTCGCGCAGCCCCGGGGCCACGCTGGCGCCGCTCATCATCCAGTCCAGCTCGCGCCCGATGCCCATCTCCGGGCGCGCGTGCCCCGCCTGGAACTCGCGCGCCTGCGACGCCTCCGCCACCAGCCGCGCGTCGTCCGCGTCGAAGGTGGGGGCCGTGGCCTGCACGCCCAGGGCCTGGCTGGCCCAGGTGGCGCCCGCCAGGCGGATCAGCGTGCCGATCTCGTCCTCGCTGGCGCCCTGGAACACCGGGGTCTTGGTCTCGAAGCCCAGCACCCGCGCGGCCCACCCCAGGTGCGTCTCCAGGATCTGCCCCACGTTCATGCGGCTGGGCACGCCCAGCGGGTTCAGGCACACGTCCACGGGGCGGCCGTCCGGCAGGAACGGCATGTCCTCCTCCGGCACGATGCGGGCAATGATGCCCTTGTTGCCGTGCCGGCCGGCCATCTTGTCGCCCACGGAGATCTTGCGCTTCTCCGCCAGGTACACCTTGACCAGCTGGACCACGCCCGGGGGCAGCTCGTCCGGCTGGAAGATCTTGTCGATCTGGCTCTCCGTGCGCTGGCGCACCCGCTCGATGCGGCGCTTGCTCTCGTCGATCAGGCGGCGCAGCTGCTCGTTGGTGGGGCGGTCCGTCACCTTCAGCGTGGTCAGGTCGATCTCGCCGAAGTCCAGCGCGTCCACCACCTCGTCCGTGAGCTGCGTGCCCTCGTTGAAGTACGGCTCCACCGTGCCCTTCTTGAGGAACAGCGCCACCTCGCGGCCGCGGATCAGCTCGCGGATCTCCTCGTCGCGCGCCTCGCCGATGCGCAGGATCTCCGCCCGCTCGAAGCTGCGCAGCTCGCCGATCTTCTGCCCGCGCTCCTTTTCCAGGATGGGGTCGTCGATGCGGCGGCTGAAGATCTTGACGTCGATCACGGTGCCCTCCACGCCGGGCGGCACCTTGAGCGAGCTGTCCTTCACGTCCTTGGCCTTCTCGCCGAAGATGGCGGTCAGCAGCTTCTCCTCCGGGGAGAGCTCCGTCTCGCCCTTGGGCGTGATCTTGCCCACCAGGATGTCGCCCGCCTTGACCCGCGCGCCGATGCGCACCACGCCGCGCTCGTCCAGGTCCACCAGGCTCTCCTCGGCCACGTTCGGGATCTCGCGCGTGATCTCCTCCATGCCGCGCTTGGTGTCGCGGACCTGGAGCTCCAACTCCTGGATGTGGATGGACGTGTAGACGTCGTCCCGCACCAGGCGCTCGGAGAGCACGATGGCGTCCTCGAAGTTGTGGCCGTACCAGGGCATGAAGGCCACCAGCAGGTTCTGCCCCAGCGCCAGCTCGCCGCCGTCCGTGGACGGCCCGTCGGCCAGCACCGCGCCCTTCTTCACGACCTGCCCCTTGCGCACGATGGGGCGCTGGTTGAGCGAGGTGTCCTGGTTGGTGCGCCAGTACTTCTTCAGGCGGTAGCGGTCGAACTGGGCCAGGCGCCGCAGCGGCTCGTCGGCCGCGCCCGCGCCCTCCATGCCCGCGTCCACCAGGATGTGGTCCGCCGTCACCTCCATGACCGTGCCGCCGCGCCGCGCGACGACCACGGCGCCGGAGTCCTGCGCCACCACGCCCTCCAGCCCCGTGCCCACCAGCGGCGCGTCGGGGAAGAGCAGCGGCACCGCCTGGCGCTGCATGTTGGAGCCCATCAGCGCGCGGTTGGCGTCGTCGTGCTCCAGGAAGGGGATCAGGGCCGCGGCCACCGACACCAGCTGGTCGGGCGCCACGTCCATGTAGTCGATCTCCTCCGGGCGCAGCAGCGGGAAGTCGCCCCGCTCGCGGCACAGCACGAACTCGTTCGCGAAGGTGAACCCGCCCGTCAGCGGCGCGTTGGCCTGCGCGATGCGGGCGGCCTCCTCCTCGTTGGCGGAGAGCCAGGCGGTGATGCGCGTCACCACCGGGGTGACGTGCGTGGTGACCGCGGAGGCGCCCAGCGCGGTGCGGCCCACCTCGCCCTCGGGCGCCAGCGCCGCGATGCCCGACACGTAGTCGATGGCCACCTCGTCGGGCGTGTCGCCCCACTCCTGCTGCTCCAGCCCCTCCATCTGCCGCGCGTACAGCGACTCCGCCACCTCCGCGGTCAGCACCGTGCCCGGCACCGCCAGCACTGCCGACGTGGTCGGCTGGAAGACGCGCACCGGCAGCGACATGGGGTTGCGCACCGCCTCCGGCGCCACGCCGCGCGCGGCCGCGCCGGCGCGGCGGCTGACCACGCGCACCAGGTTCACCGGCTGCGCCGCGATGCGGTCCGCCAGCTCGTCCGTCACGCGCTCGCCGCGGCGGGCCAGCACCGGCAGCCCGGCCACGGCCTGCTCCCACTCCTCCTGCCTGACCTCGCCCCCCAGCATGCGCGGGAAGAGCGCGGTCCAGTCCGCCACGTCCTCCGCCAGCTCCGCCCCGAAGATCATGGCGCGGAACACCTCGCGGCCGCGGGCGGCGTCCATCTTCTCGCCCTTCTTGGCGAACACCTTGGCGCGGTCGCCGATGACCAGGCGCACCGCCTCTTCCAGCTTGGCCTGCACCGGGTAGCGGACCACCGCGCGCACCACCTTGCGGTAGGGCGTCTCGATGAAGCCCAGGTCGTTGATCCGCGCGTACGTGGTCAGCGAGTTGATCAGGCCGATGTTGGGCCCTTCCGGCGTCTCGATGGGGCACATGCGCCCGTAGTGCGAGTAGTGCACGTCCCGCACTTCGAAGCCGGCGCGCTCACGGGTCAGGCCGCCCGGCCCCAGCGCGGAGAGACGGCGCTTGTGCGTCATCTCCGCCAGGGGGTTGGTCTGGTCCATGAACTGGCTGAGCTGCGACGATCCGAAGAACTGCTGGATGACCGCCGACACCGTGCGCGCGTTGACCAGGTCGTCGATGTTGATCTTGTCCGGGTCGGACACGATCGACATGCGCTCGCGCACCAGGCGCGCCATGCGGCTCAGGCCCACGCTGAACTGGTTGGCGATCAGCTCGCCCACGGAGCGCACCCGGCGGTTGCCCAGGTGGTCGATGTCGTCCGTGTCGCCGCGGCCCTCGTGCAGCTCCACCAGCTGCCACAGGATGGCCAGCACGTCCTGCGCGGTCAGCGCGGTCATGCCCGCCGGCGGCACCGTGTAGCCCAGCGCCTCGAAGGCCGGCTGCAGCCGCTGGTTGATCTTGTAGCGGCCCACGCGGCCCAGGTCGTAGCGCTTGTTGAGCGCCTCCTCGGTGTACTCCGAGTAGTCGCTGCTGGCCGCGCCGTTGCCGCCGCCCGCCAGGTCGCCCGCCACCACCAGCGAGGTGCGCGGCTGGAAGAGCAGGCGCCAGACGGCCGTGTACACGGCCACCACGCGGTTCAGCTCGTACACCAGCACGCGGCTGCCCTTGCCGCCCTTCTCCGCGCGGTCGTCGCGGAAGCTCTCCCACACGTAGCGGATGCCGCGCTCCTGGGCAAAGCGGATCATCCGCTCCTCCGCGGTGCGCTGCGCGTCGCGGCTCATGGGGTCCACCGGCTGCGCGCCGCGCTCCGCCCACGCGTTCAGGAAGTCGGCGACGTGCATGATGGCGTCGCCCTCCGCCAGGAACTCGTCCTCGGTCCACACGTCCGGCGCCGGCGCCGTGCCCGGCCGCACCAGGTTGTGGATGGCGAAGAGCGAGTCCAGCGTGCCGCGTGTGGGGTCCTTGGCCAGCGTGGCGCGCAGCGCCGTGCCCGTCTGGGCGGCGCCGCGGTACACGCGGACGGACTCGATGCCCGCGCGCAGCAGGCGGCCCAGCGTCTCGCCGTTCAGCTCGTCGCCGGCGCGCGCCACCAGCGCGCTGCCCACGACGGGCAGCGAGGAGATGCCCGCCTCGCGCAGCGACGCGTGCAGCTCCTTCGTGAGCCGCTTGCCGCGCTCGAACACCTCGCCGGTGGAGGAGAGGACCACGTCGCGGTAGAGCACCGGGCCCTCGGGGCCCAGGATGGCGGGGTCCGGCACGTCCTCCGCCAGGAAGCCGTGGAACACCTCGCCGCGCCGGCTCTCGCGGCCGGTGCCCTGCTCCAGCCCGCCCAGCGCCAGCGGCTCCGCGTCCAGGAACACGTCCAGGATGTCGGCGTCGCGGCTGAAGCCCACCGCGCGCAGCAGCGCCGTCGCGGGGAACTTCTTCTTCTTGTCGATGTGCACCGCCACCACGTCGTGGATGTCGAGCGTGAACTCGACCCACGAGCCGCGGAAGGGGATGATGCGGGCGCTGTACAGCTTGCTGCCGTTGGGGTGGATGTTCTCCTCGAACACCACGCCCGGGCTGCGGTGCAGCTGGCTGACGATGACGCGCTCCGCGCCGTTGATGATGAACGTCCCCAGGGGGGTCAGCACCGGGAGGTCGCCCAGGTAGACCTCCTTCTCGATGATGTCCTTGGGACGGCGCTCGTCGCCCACGTCCTCCCACACCACCAGCCGGAGGGTCGCCTTGAGCGGGGCGGCGTACGTCATGTCCCGCTCCATGCACTCCTCCATGTCGTACTTGGGCTCGCCGAGCGAGTACCGTACGAACTCCAGGGAGAAGTTCCCGTTGACGTCGGAGATGGGGAAGATCTCGTTGAACACGCGCTCCAGCCCCACGTCCTCGCGCTCCCGCGCGGCGGCGTCGGTCTGCAGCAGCGTGTCGAACGCCCGAAGCTGCACGTCGAGCAGGTTGGGAAGGTCCATCCCCGACGTGAGCTTGGCGAAAGAGACGATCGGTTTGTCTTGCGTTGCCAAGGGGTCTCCCTCTTCAGGCGAGCGTGGGCCGCGGAAAAGCGCAAACGACCCCGACCGAATGCTCGGCGGGGTGGCTTACCGTCCGTCGGAAATTGATTGTCTGCGTGCCGATCATCGAGCGCCGGGCTGAAGTTGGACCGGTGTGGGGCCGGCGGCGGA
>DASTLD010000531.1:0-4091 GCA_035715345.1 Longimicrobium sp. | reverse complement strand
CGTGCGGCGCGGGGGGAGGGGGCCGGGGGGCGGGCCGGGGGGTGGGGCCGCCCGCGGTGGAATGCCGCCCCAGCACCAGCCCGGCTCCCCTCCTCTCCCGCTCCACGGGGGAGGAGGGGCGGGGGGGGAGGAGGGGGCATGCGCGCGGCTCCGCCACCACACGCTAAACCCCACCATACCAACGCGATACCGCGGATTCGGCCCGTGACTTGCAGCCGGGGTTTCCCCCTCCGGCGCGGGTGCCGGTGGACCCGGGCAGGGTCTGGTAACCGAGGTGAAAGGAGTGTGGATGATGAGCTACGGACGGGACTACGGGAACCGGAACTTCCTCGAGCGCGCGGCCCACACCGTCCGCGACTGGTTCGGCGGCGGCGGGCGCGACTACGACCGCGACATGCGCTGGGGCGCCCGCGAGGGCTACCGCGAGATGGGCGACGTGAGCGGCTACCGCGGCCACGGCGGCGACTGGAGCGAGCGCGGCGGCCTGAACCACCCGCGTCCGTGGGGCGAGGGCAACCGTGCCGGCTACGGCTCGTACATGGGTTCCGGCGAGGGCTGGGACCGCCAGTGGAACGACCGCGGCGGCATGGACCGGGGGATGGAGCGCGGCGGCATGGGCGGCACCTGGGGCCGCGACCGTGGCGAGGGCTACGGCAGCTACGGCGGCTATCAGCCCAACCACGGCGGCTGGGACACCGAGTGGCAGAACCGCGGCGGCGGGTACGGCGGCGCGTCGTACGGCGGCATGCGGCGCGGCATGTACGACCGCGATGACTACCGCGGCGACGGCGACCGCTACATGGGCCGCGACTTCATGACCAACCAGGGCCGCTGGGAGGGCGGGGGCGGCTACCGGGACATGGACGACCGCGGCTCCATGGGCATGAGCCGGGGGATGACCGGCGGCTCCACGGGCATGCGCGGCTACGACGCGGACCGCAACTGGAGCGACCGCGGCGACGTGGACCGCACGCTGGACTGGGACCGCGGCCAGATGGACCGCGGCGGGCAGATGGACCGGGGGAGCTGGAACCGCGGCGGCGGCCAGGGCGGCACGGGCAACTGGACCCCGGGCATGCGCGGTGACGCGTCCGGCGCCGGCCCGGGCGGCGACTGGGGTCCGTACGGCGACCACGGCATGCCGGGCCTGCGCGACAGCGGCGCCGGCGGCGTGCCCACCGGGGAGTACTTCCGCGGCTACGGCGTCGGCGGCCGCCACTACTGATCCGCGGCGCCGTCGTCCGGGGGCGGGGCTCCACCTCAGGGGCCCCGCCCCCTTCGCGTGTTTCCAGAGAAACGGCAAGCTCACGCAGAGCCGCGGAGAACGCAGAGAACTGCAGAGGAACACCGGAGCAGAAAGCCCTCCCCCGAAGTTGGGGGAGGGTTTGGGAGGGGGCCTCCGCCGCACGAGAGGCACCCGCCCGCTTACACGTCAGCCCGGCTCGCATCCTTTCGCACTCTCGCACTTTCGCACTTTCGCACTCACGCACTCACGCACTCACGCACTTTCGCACTCCCGCACTTCCCTGGACCCGTGCTTGCGACATTCCCGCGCCGCCGCTAATTCAACCGTAGACCCGAGGGGACCGGCGTCCCCATCACCAATCAGATCGGAACCCGATGCGAAAGCCGCTGCTGCTCCTGCTCGCACTGCTGCTGCCCGCGTGCGTGATGTACGTGCCCAAGCGGATCCGTCCGCCGGAGGTGGAGTCGTCGCTCCTGGTCGGCGTGGAGCACCTGGCCGGCATCCTCAACCAGCCCAACACCGTCGTGCTGCACGTGGGCCGCGACCGCGCCGTCTACGACGCCGGCCACGTACCCGGCGCGCGCTTCCTGCCGCTGTCCCAGATCGTGACCGAGCGCGACGGCAACCCCAACGAGCTGCCCTCGGTGGAGGAGCTGGACCGCGTGTTCGAGTCCGTGGGCGTCAGCGACGGCTCGCGGGTCATCCTGTACGGCGAGGGCGCCGGCCTGCTGGCGGCGCGCGCATTCTTCACGCTCGACTACCTGGGCCACCCGTCGGTCGCGCTGCTGAACGGCGGGCTGGAGGCGTGGCGCGCGGCGGGGCAGCAGCTCTCCACCTCGCCCACCGTCACCAGCGGCACGTTCACCCCGCGGCCGCGGCCGGAGCTGGTGGTGACGGCGGAGTGGCTGCGCGAGCACCTGAACGACAGCACGCTGGCGCTGGTCGACGCCCGCCCCCCCGCCGAGTTCCGCGGCGAGGAGCCGGGGGCCGGCGTCACGCGGCCCGGGCACATCCGCGGCGCGCAGAACGTGTTCTGGCGCAACCTCATCATCAGCGAGGCGGACCCGCGCCTGCGCTCGCGCGAGGTGGTGTGGGCGTTCTTCGACGTGGCGGACGTGCAGCGCGGCGACACGGTGGTGGTGTACTGCCGCACGGGCGTGCAGGCCAGCTTTGCCTACTTCGCCGCGCGCTGGCTCAAGCTGCAGCCCAGGATGTACGACGCCTCGTACGTGGACTGGAGCCGCCGCGGCGACGACTACCCGGTGGAGCGCTGAACGGAGGGATGTGACGATGCAGACCGAGACGCAGCAGAAGGCCACGGTGCAGTGCCAGTTCTGCGGACGGCTGAACCGTGTGGACCTGGCCCGCGCGAACGACCAGCCCAAGTGCGGCGAGTGCGGGCGCCCCATCCTGCTGGACCGGCCCATGAAGGTGGACGAGGCCGGCTTCGACCGCGTGGTGGGCGATGCGCCAGTGCCCGTGCTGGTGGACTTCTACGCCGACTGGTGCGGGCCCTGCCGGATGATGGCACCCGCGCTGGACGAGGTGGCGCGGGAGCGAACCGGCAGGGCGCTGGTGCTCAAGGTGGACACCGACCGCAGCAAGGGACTGGCGGCGCGGCACCGCATCAGCGGCATGCCCACGCTGGCCGTGTTCCAGGACGGCCGCGAGGTGCGCCGCCAGATGGGCGCCATGCCCAAGCCGGCCCTGATGGCGCTGCTGGACGGCACGGTGCAGTAAGGCTTCGATCCGCGAGACCAGCGGGCTGCCTCGCGAAGGCGGAGGCCCCCTCCCAAACCCTCCCCCAACTTCGGGGGAGGGCTTTTTTCTACCTATCCCGCAGTTCTCCGCGTCCTCTGCGTCTCTGCGTGAGTCCCCGCAGTTCCGGCCGTGGCTTGACCCTTCCGGTATGCGCCGCTAGTTGTTGAAGCGATCCCGTTTCTCTCCCTTCTCGCAGGAGGCGCACATGGGCAAGCTCAGGCTGAACCTCGACGAAGTGTCGGTGGAATCGTTCGAGACGGTGGACGCGGCGGAAGCCCCGCGCGGTACGGTGCGGGCGCACGACGACTCGGGGTGGTACGAAACCTGGGAGCCGAACACCTGCCAGTACGCTGAGACCTGCGCACACTGGCACACGTGCTACCAGGACTGCTCGATGGACTGCACCTTCGTCCGGTGCACCTTCAGGGCCGGGTGCGAGTAGCGGAGCCGGCTTTCCCGCGCGCAAAACCAGAGACCCTCCCCCGGCCGGGGGGAGGGTCTCGCGCTGGTGAGGTACCGGCGCCGGGCTACCGGACGCGCTGCAGCCCCAGCACCTCCTCGCCCTGCTCGAACACGACGTCCACGGGGATGCCGGCGCCAGCCAGCCGGTTCAGGTCCGCCTGCAGCCCGGCGTCGATGCGGCCGTATCGCTCCATGAACGCCACCACGCCCGCGTAGTCGCCGTCGCCCTGGAAGCGCAGGATCTGCTCGGAGAGCGCGTTCATCGCCTGCTCCATCCGCGCCCGGTCCACGCGGTAGGTGCCGGTGGCCTCGTCGCGGCTGAAGGCGCCGCGCTCCTTGAAGTAGTTGAAGCGCGCCACGTTGGCCCGCCCGTGTGCGCTGCTGGCCCCGAAGCGCACTGAGCGGAAGATGCTGGCCAGGAAGGTCACGTAGCTGTCGGTGACGCTGCCGGGCAGCTCGCCCATCTCGTGCAGCCGGGTGACCATGTACAGCCCCAGCACGTCCGCCTTGCCCTCTTCCAGCGCGCTCGCCTGCTCCTTGAGCGCCTCGCGCACGGTGCCGCCCGCCAGCGTGTTCTTGATGCCCAGCCCGTGCGCCACCTCGTGGAACATGGTGTTCCCGA